>CAYOIL010000342.1:561-4069 GCA_964403985.1 uncultured Saprospiraceae bacterium | reverse complement strand
AATGTTAGGCGAAAGCGAAAGCGGAATTACTAAAGCATTGGGCGGAGTATTACCAACTGTTCTAGGATCTGTAATAGGAAAAGGAACTGAAGAGGGAGGCGCCTCTAAAATATTCGATTTAGCAAAAGGAGTTGATCCAGGAATGCTAGGTAATGTAGGATCAATGTTATCAGGAGCTGCGGATGAAGGAGAAGGATCTTTGATGAATATGGGTAACGGATTGCTAGGTTCACTTATGGGAAATAAGTTGGGTGGAGCAGTAGATATGATAAGTAAATTAGGAGGAATCAAGAGTGGTTCTGCTATGTCTTTATTCAAAATGGCAACGCCGTTTTTAATGGGAGGATTAAGCAAAAAGATTTCTGATGATGGAATGGATTTAAGCGGATTCACTAGTTTGATGGATAGTCAAAAGGATATCGTTTCGAATGCAATGCCTTCAGGAATGGGATCATTACTAGGATTAGGTAATCTTTTAGGAGGTGCTAAAGATCTTGCAGGTGGAGCATTAGGTGCTGCTGCAGGAGCAATAGGAGCTGTTGCAGGAGGTGCTAAAGATGTTGCAGGTGGAGCAATGAATGTTGCTTCAGATGCTGCGGGAGCTGCTAAAAATGTAGCAACAGGAGCTGTAAACAAAGGAGCTGATTTAGTAGGAAAAACAGCATCAGTAGCAACTGGTGCTATAAAATCATCTGCTGATGCTGTAAAGCCAAAAGGTGGTGGAATATGGAGATGGTTAATCTTAGCATTATTAGCTGCAGCTGGTGCGTACTTACTTAGTCAAACAAGCATGTGTAAAGATACAGCTATAGGAGATGCAGTAGGAAGTTCTATTGAAGGAGCAACAGACATGGCAAAAGATGCAGGTGGAGCTGTAGTTGATGGAGCTAAATCTGCTGGCGGAGCTGTTGTTGATGGAGCAAAAGCTGCAGGTGATGCAGTTGTTGACGGAGCAAACACTTTAGGAGCTGGAGCAAAAGAAATGTTCAGTAAAGTTAATGAAGGTGCTTTAAAAGCATTGGAAGGAATTACATTCGCTGCAGGATCTGCAGGAGCGCAAATGAAGTCTTTTATTGAAGGAGATGCTTCAGGAGATGCAACTTTCCGTTTCAATAACTTAAACTTTAATACAGCTTCAGCTGATATTAAAGCTGCATCAATGGGCGAAATTGATAACTTAGCTGCAATACTTAAAGCATATGAAGGAATTTCAATTACTGTTGAAGGTCACACAGATTCAGATGGTGACGAAACTGCTAACATGGCACTTTCTAAGAAAAGAGCTGATGCAGTAAAAACTAGATTGGAAGCACAAGGAATTGCTGCAGACAGAATTGCAACTAAAGGATTCGGAGAATCTAATCCAGTTGCTTCGAATGACACAGCTGAAGGAAAAGCTCAGAATAGAAGAATCGAAGTTAAGATCAACAAGTAATCTTAATTTTATACTAGAGATACTATTTCTTTAAAAAAGTATCCAATAGGAACAATCGGGGCCAGCAGAATTTATTTCTGTTGGCTTTTTTTATGTGAGAGAATGGATGATATCCATTTATCCTTTGAAATGAACCATTGTGAAGCTTATAATTTACCTATTAGTTTGTTAATCAATTTTGGAGCAAAAAAAGTTGATTACAAAAAAGCTTATAATATAAATCATCCTGATAACAGAAAATCAACAAAAATTAAACGCACAAGAATAATCCTTCTAATCCTAATTCTGGCCCACCATTATAAATACTACCAGTTGTCCGCAAATCTTAAATTCTCATTATCTACATTTTATTTTCTTCGTTTAGTAAAACTAATTTATCTTTGGGTACGTTTTATAAATCTAAAGAACAGACAATGGCAGAAGTATTAGAAAATGTAACAACAAGCCCAATCAAAATTTCTGATTCGGCTTTGGTTCAGTTAAAAAGAATTGTTACTCAACAAGAGATTCCTAGTACTCATGGACTTCGTGTAGGAGTAAAAGGAGGAGGTTGTTCTGGTTTTTCATATATCCTTGGTTTTGATACTAAAAAGGAAAATGACCAAGAATTTGTAATCGGAGATATGACAGTATATATGGAAAAGTCACATGGACTTTATCTTATAGGTATGGAAATCGATTGGTTAGATGGTTTAGAGAATAGAGGATTTATTTTCAATAACCCGAATGCAACTGAATCATGTGGATGTGGATCAAGCTTTTCAGCTTAATTTACACTAGAGAAATAATAAAAAAAGCGTATAAATCTTATGATTTATACGCTTTTTTTATGTCCATATTCTACAGATCAAACAAATCTTTTCAACAAATTTAATATCTTTTCTTTCTGCTCAGTATAAGGAGGATAAATAAATTTTAAGGCCATATAATTTCTCTTAACAACAGGTTTTTCATTTGAAAATTCTAGAAATCCATGAAATCCATATGCTTTTCCCATTCCACTATTGTTCACTCCTCCAAAAGGTACAGTAGGTATAGCAGCACCCATTATAAAATCATTTATAACCATTCCTCCTGAAGACGTCCTTTCTTTGAAAAACGCCTCTGTTTTCTTTGACTTAGTACATACATAAAAGGACAATGGTTTATCAAATTTCTCTATTATTGAGATCGCTTCTTCATTACCAGAATAGCTTAGAATCGGTAACACTGGACCAAATATTTCTTCTTTCATAACACTCATTTCAGGTGTTACTCCAGACAATATAGTTGGCTCTACATAATTTGTATCCACATCATACTTTCCACCTATTTCTAAGCGAGCTCCTTCACTGATAGAATCACTTATCATTTGTCCAAGTCTTTGTGTGTGCTTTTGTGAAATGATGCGTGCTAAAGAATCGCTTTTCTCCATATCTTCTCCATACATAACTGAGAGCTCTTCCTTCAGATATTTAAGTAATTCCTGTTCTTTACTTTTATGAATCAAAACATAATCTGGCGCAATACATGTTTGTCCAGCATTAATAAATTTACCCCATAATAATTTTTGGGCGGATGTCTTTAGATTAGCTGTTTCATCAATTATACAAGGTGATTTTCCACCAAGTTCCAAGGAAACAGAAGTTAAATGCTGACTTGCAGCTTTCATCACAATTTTTCCTACTTGAGGAGAACCAGTGAAAAAGATATGATCCCATTTCTTTTCTAGTAAATAGGTAGTCTCTTCTACCCCACCTTGCAATACCCTACAATCTTCCAAGGAAAGACAAGTGTCACATAATAATTTGATAAAAACAGAAGTATGAGGTGTTAATTCACTCGGTTTTAAAACAACTGTACAACCTGCTGCGATAGCATACAACAGTGGGTATATAGCTAAATAAAATGGATAGTTCCAAGGTGAAATAATCAAGGTCGCACCTTTTGGCTCATGAATAGTTTTAGCCGACAAGCCTGCGAAAGTAATAGGGATATAATGACTTTTGGGTTTAACCCAAGCTTTCAATTTACTTTTAATTTCAGAGATATGAGACAAGGTCGGTATAAGCTCTGTTAAGTTTGTTTCAGCAG
>CAYOIL010000342.1:0-551 GCA_964403985.1 uncultured Saprospiraceae bacterium | reverse complement strand
TCGGAATACAAGGCATTCTCCAATTTTATAATATTTTCCTCTTTCTTCAGAAAAGAATGGATTGCCTCAATTTTTCGAATTCGTTCTTTAACCGTCGATTGACGAAGCTTAAATTTTGACTTCTGGTGAGTAGCAAAAACATGATCTATCTCTTTGTTATTAGTATACCCAAGGTCTGCTTTTTCTTTTATAATTTCTGCCATCTATGATTCCTTAAAAATATAAGATATAATATTCGCTCCCATTTGAAGAGCTCTTAGTCTTACTTCTGAAGGATCCTTGTGAACATCAGGATCTTCCCATCCATCACCAAGATCGCTTTCATATGAATAAAAACAAATCAACCGGCCTTCCCATAATAAGCCGAAACCCTGAGCAGGCTTATCATCATGCTTATGAATTTTGGGGACACCCGATTTAAATTCATATTTCTGCTTATAAATTTCATGTTCGAAAGGCAGTTCAATAAACTCAAGTTCAGGGAAAACTTTTTTCATTGCAACACGCACATAAGGATCCATTCCATAGTTATCATCGATATGTAAGAATCC
>CAYOIL010000341.1:0-4071 GCA_964403985.1 uncultured Saprospiraceae bacterium | reverse complement strand
GTTTGCGGCATCAGCAGACCACGCCGGCGCATAAAGCTGGTCGTAAAGCTCACCGTGCGTGACCACCCGCGTCGGATCACTATCGACCTCTCCGATGTACCGCCGCGCGTTATTCACTGTGTATCAGCCTCGCAACGCGTGCAGCTCATAAGCACCGGCCGCAGGTGCTACAGCGAATGGCCCGACTACAGCGGTTGTCGCATTGGGTGCTCGCGCGATCTTGATGCCGACATACTCACTGGTTGCCACCTCGTACAGGCTCAGGCTCACCACGGCGTCGTTGTAGCCGTGTGTGATTGTGAATGAGGTCGTGGCGTTGTCACCAGGTATGGCTGTCACGCTAGCGCGATTCGACAGCGCCGCTTTCTCAGCGTCTGTCAGAAGGTTCGCATCAGATGCTGCGCCAATGGCTGCAGTAATTTCGGCCGGTGTCTGATCAGCTGTTGCGCTTGCCTCAACGCCGTTTAGCTTGTTGAGCAGCGTGTCAGTAAACGCATTAGTGTTCGGGTTGCTTTCGTACTTTGTCTTGATCGTGGCCGCTGTCTCGCCCGTCGTCGCGGCGTTGTCCTCGACCCATGCAGTCCCATCCCACACTGCGGTTTTGACGGTTGAGCCGTCGCTGATCTCGGCCGTGCTGCCCGATGGAGGCGCAGGGTTGGCAGTCGTTAAGTCAGACAGGGCGGTCGTGAAATCAACTGCCGTGAACCGGCCTTTGAACTTGCCTTCTTCGAGCCCCGCGAGCTTGGTGCGCTCAGCATCAGTCAGCAGGTTTGTATTCGGCACCGCGTCAACGAGCGTGACAATCTCGGCACCAGATTGATCCGCGGTAGCCCCACTTTCTATGGTGTCGAGCTTGGCTTGCAGTGTCGCCACATCCGGCTTGTTCAGTATCCCCGCAGCATCCGTCTCTGCCGCGTCAAAATCAGGTTTGACCGCTGCCTGTGACTCTGCGTTCTCGGCCGTTGTCTTGACCAGCGCCAGCTCGCCAAGCGTGACAAGTCGCTGCTGATCGGCATCAATCTCGCCGACGTACTTTCTTTGTGCCATTGTGTTACTCCGCGACTACCCGGTATTCGTTAACGCCCGGCGCTTGTGCAAACGGGCCAATGATCAACTGTGTGGCTGTGCGACGAACTTTCACGCCCACCGCCTCCTCCTCGCTGCCTGCAATCTGCACAACGCTCACATCGTCTGGCACGCGGCCTAGACCGTGCGCGACTGTGAAGCTCGTGCTGGTACCGTTGCCGATAATGGCGCGGAAGGGCTCGCCGATTTGGTTATCAACAAGGCTGTCCAGAATGTCGGCATGATCGTTAACCGCCAACGGAATCTGGTCAAACTCATCAGCCGTCAGTGTCTCGCCGGTTGATTTGTCAGCGATGGTGACGCGAGCGGCTGTCATGGTTGATTGCCCCCTGGTTGCAATCCTGTCGGCAGTGGCCCGATTCTCAGGCGCTTGGTGAAAAACCCACACGTCCCGCGAAATGAAACGCTTACCGCATCGGGCAGCGGCCGAGCGCGGTCTAGCTGCCAGCCCACTCTGAGCTTGTAGGGTATTTTCGATGCGGGCAAATCGCGCAACACAAGCGGATAACCTTTTGCATCCACGTACAACACAGGCTCTCGCACGTCCTGAAAGTGCGCAAATGCCGCAAGAGTGCCGTTCTGCACTTGGCAGTCACGATCCTTCGTCAGCATCAAGGAGCCGTATATCGTCGTCCCGTCTATTCGCACATCGGACAGAGACACATCGTGGTACACCGGCGCAAACCAGTCGTAGACCAGCGCAGAGAGCAAGACGGCAATCACGCTGCCCAACGTCCAGCTTGCAGCTTTATTAAAGAGCGTCACGAGAACACTTCTCGCATTGCTGTGACCAGACTCTGCACCCACTGCGGCACTGCTGACAGATCGATCCATCCCGCCGACTCGGCGACGGCCATCATCGCTGTGACCAGCGCGAGCGAGCCGAGAATGTCTTTCGCGTTCGCGATGAACCACTTGAGACGGCCACCGATCCATCGAGCGGCCCGGCCGAATCTGCCGTACAGGACGTGCCGCGATTGAGCGCGCTGGCGTCGCCATTCAGCGACCTCGCTCGCCGCAATGGCGTCGTCTACGTGCCGATCTGTTAGACGAGCTGCTGGCATCTGCACGTTCTCGTCCTCGTTCACAATCGCGCATCGAATAGCCCCACACTGGCAGCGTTCTTTCTATTGAACCCGGACACACGCGAGCATGGTGCCTGGTGTTGCATCACCGGCCGCTATAACCTCATCACGCCACGCGTCATCACCGACGATGCAGGGAATGTCCGTAGCCACAGGCAATAGCGCATGAGGTACGCCTCGTATGATGTCGTCAGCGGTTGCGCGGCCTGCGAAGAACGAGAGAACGACGGCGAGGATCACGCCGCCGATGAGTCCGGCCCATTGGGCGCCTGACCAGCCTTCGGTCTCCTCAGTAGCCGCATCGTCAAGTCGCTGCATCGCGGCATCAAAGCGCTGATTAAGATCCGTAAGATGCGGCTGCACGCGAGCCACGACACGGTCACTTAACTCTGATGCTATGTCCTCGATGTTCTTGCTATCGCTCATGTGTGGTGTCTCGGTTAGCAGCGGCATCAGGTGCTCACTGCGCGTTTGATTGGGTAGTGCGGGCCAGCCAGCCCAGTCGGCGGCGGCGTCAATTCGGTCTTGCGTGAAGCTGCGATCGGTCATGCGTGTCGCGCTTTTGCAAGCGCACGAAATACGTTCGCATTTCGCTTCCAACGATATGGCGTCTGTTGCGCTGCGAGCGAGTTCAGTGCCTCGTCAGCAGCCAGATTCCAGTCTCCGGACGCAATTGCTGCGAGCATATTCTTGAACTTCGCGAGACCTGCGCCACCAAGCTGAAAAGCCATGCTGATCAGTGTGTGCTGCGCCGGCTGCGGCAGATCATCAAAGCCGCGTACCACCGTGCGCGCGTCACGAATCGCGTTCTGCAAATCCATCCTGAACGCCTCATCTATCCGTTGCTCGCTGATCGGCGTACCGACAGGCAATCCTTGCTCCGGATCGCCAGCGTGCACCAGCGAGCCGTACCCAAATGTTGGATGACCGAGTGAGTCAAGGTAGATGTGATCTCGATAACCCTCTTCCTGCTTGATCTCTTGCTCAAGCAAAGGCAAGTTGATCCCGCTTGGCGCAACTACCGGGCGAGCTGAAGAATGGTCTGAACTGAGACCAACCCCAGGGACTACGATGCCATCCATACGCCTCAAAGGGCCGTCATATGGCTCTAGCGGCTCTTGAGTGACTGCCGGCGGCTTCGGATCGCGCCGCCGCAGAATCTTGTCAGTCGCCGCGTTAATCACAGACGATGACGCAACGCCTGCGATTTTCTCGCGCGTTCTGCCGTATCCCAATATCCCGGCAAGGCCGCCAAATAGCAGCGTTAGGCTGGTGCCTGCTGCCACCCATTGGCCAATCAGGTAACGCTCATCCTCTGATACCTGGATGCCGCTGCCGTAGCGCGAATCCCAGAACATGAAGCCGAACATCACAAACGTTTGCGCGAAATACCACGCAATCAAAGCAGCCAGCATCAATAGCGCCAAGGGTCGCCACAAGCCTTTCAGCCCGTCCGAAATCGCCTCTCGTTCGCGCTGCTTGCTGTGAGCATCTAACTCGGCCTGATCGCGACGGATCTCAGCTTGCCGCGTAGCCTCTCGAGCCTTCTTGACATCAGCAACCGCAGCCGCAACCGGCGCGATAATTCCGCCCGTCACTCCGCTCGCGATTTTGCGAACGAAGCTCATAGCACTACCTTATCGGGCAATAGAGACGGACCAGCCCATTGATGACATCACGCCGCTCGGCCTCAGTCAGCTCAAACACATCATCGCCAACCTGGCAGGCCACAGTGCCGTATTCGTCCACAACAGGCGTCACCACGATCTCAGGCGCTGATGCGCAGCCGACCAACAGAGCCGCAGCCAACACCACGCGCATCACACCAAGTCATCCGCCAGCGCCGGCCGAAACCGTGCACTGGAGTACTGCGCGCGAAACTCATCAATGCTGATCTCGC
>CAYOIL010000340.1:0-4077 GCA_964403985.1 uncultured Saprospiraceae bacterium | reverse complement strand
ATCATTTCCAATTGTGACCCCAAGCCGAACCAACAGACCGCCAGCGACTATTACACAAACCCGTGGCCCGCGAGCCCGACCAAATCCGTGCCTAACCCGTGGGACCCGGCGAGTCCAGATGGATTGAGCGATGCCGCCAAAGCAGCGTGTGGCATCCCGGCAGGAACAAACACACTATCTCCAAACAACGGTCGCTGGGAGGCTGTCGTCGATTTTTTCTTCACCGGCGCGCTGTCAAATTACTGATGTACTACCGCGCTGCCCAATCCCCGCACTTATCGCCGCTACTATTGCCACCACCGATTCGACTGCTGGCTGGCGGCGGGTGGTTTCCCGATCGCGCCTGGCTGCTCACCCCGTTTTTTTTCATCGACCCCGAGACCGGAGACGAGATTCGCTGCGCAACAGGACAATACAACGGGTTTTCAATCCCGTGGTACGTCTGCGCGCTCGGCGCTGGTCGACTCAGTAATCTGATGGCCGGCATCGAGGCCAGCATGGTGCACGACCGCGCCTGCGTCCTCGGTATTCGCAATGCCAAATATCGCCGCCAGCTGTTTCGCAGGGCACTTAACATCAGCAACGCCCAGCTGCACGACGGCAAGCTGCCACGCATCAGCACCCTGGCGGCTGGCGTGCACATCGGCAGCACATGGATGCAGCAATGCTGAGCTGTCAGATTCTATTCGCCGGCCTGCTGCAGCTTGCGCCGCAGATCGAGCCGCCGCCGTCAGTCCAGCCCAGTGCGCGATCGGTGCGGCTCTTCGGTACCGTGGTCAAAAATGCCAATGTGCGCACCGATCCGGATCTGGAAAGCGCCGTGCTGGAAGCGATCCCGCGCGGCGCCCTGGTGGAAGTGTACGACCGGCGAGGGGAGTGGCTGCGGGTGCGCGGTGGATGGGTGCATGGGTCGCTGGTGGAGTGGGTCGACTAAGCGCCCGCATTATGTGCCATCTTTTTACTCCTGTTTGAATGCTGCCTTTTCGGCAGTTGAGCCGGCGCAGTCGTCGATGTATTCCATGTCGAATTGATCGGCAGTGAGACCAAACGTTTCGGGGTTACCGCTCACGCTGTGCAAGCCTGCAACCTCAAATGAACCGGATTCGTTTAGCTCGTAGTCGTCTTCGACCTCTCGGGCATAAGCGCTGACCGACTGATCCTGCTCGTCTGGTAGCAGGTCGCCGAATCCTTTTTGGCGAGACTCCAAAATCTCACGGATAAATGACAGGCCAGACTCGTTTACTGTGTAGTTTTTCACGCTCATGTCCTCGGGTTATGCCGCTTCCCTGCGGCTGGTGGTTTGGCTTAGGCTGAAAATATCGGGTACACGCCGTCGGCATCCGGGCCTTTATACTCGCCCTGTGAGTCGAAATAGTGCGCCAGCTCGTAGCCATTGGCGTCGGCGCTCGACCAGCCCTCAAAGTGCAGCGGGCCAGATTCGCCAGCAGTCGTTCTATATGCCGCCCCTGCATCGTCGGCGTTTTGATCGTCCCAATAAATCAGAACTTCACCGTTGCTGTTTCCGGCTGCTACTCCGTTGATTTTTTCTGCAAATTTGTTCATGTTTCGCTCTCTCAGTTAGCGCCCCGTCCCTGGGGCTGGTGATTGGTTAGTTGATGGTGAAATCTTCGCCGTGCTTTTGCTTGTGGGCCGCAACGTAGGCGTCAACAAATTGCTGATCAGGGCATGGCGCCATTTCTTCATGGATCGCCTCGCGAATTTCGTCATCCATGTAATGGACCGCTACGTCCATTTCGATTTGCTCGCCGTTTAACGTGATCATCGCCTTCATGCTCGTTTCCTCAGTAAGCGCCCCGTCCGTGGGGCTGGTGGTTGTTAGTCTCTGTCTTCAAAAGTGATGGACGCTGATGCGTTTATACCTATCAGTTTCCACTTGAAAAAATAGAGGACGCACATTCTGTCGTTGCCGAATGTTTCCCGGCGAATAGATAGAGGCAGCCAGTTCATGCGTAGTAGCTTTCGCGTGATTCGATCGCAAACCCGCCGTTGCAGTCGTCGACCAGCAGGCGATCAGCATCCCAGCTCCAGATGCCGGCGGTATCTTCCGGCTCGTCACCGCCGAATGTCGGCAGCCCCGGCAGGTCGGCGACTTCGTCTAATCGCTTGCTTCCGTCTTCGTAGCTGGTCAGCGCATCCAGCAGTGCATCCAGATCGGCGGCCAGGGCGATTGTTTCGTTGATGTTGTTAGCGTTGGTCATTGTATTACTCCAGTGGTGGTTTCGATGTAATGACTATATTATCGTCTATACGACGTTAAAAGTCAAGACATTTCGACGTCGAGGCGATATAATAATGAATATGACCAAACGCCGCACAAAAAAGCCAGGTCGCCCTCCCATCAATGACGGGTTGACGACACATCAACGATATAATGAGAAGCGCCGGCAGATCATGCCACTAATATCCGGCGATGATGCTGAGGCGAAAAAGTACGCCCCGATCGTCGCCGCCCTGGTCGAGCAGCACGGGTCCGCAAAAGCGGCTGTACTCGCGCTGCTAGACCGCGAGATGCAATAAACCCGGTACACTTTTCGCTGTACCTGCCGTACCCTGTACCTGTACACCCTGTACCCGCACCGGCGGTCCCGGTATCTCCCCCAGGAGCGAAAACATGTCACACGAACACATCGACCCCATCGATATCACCCGCGAACTGAACAGCGCCCGCGCCCGCCGGCGTGAGCTCGCCATCAACATCGACCTGCCTGCCGACGAGCGCACCGAGGGAATCCGACGAGTCCAGCGCGAAATCGACCTGCTCGAGCTGCAGCATGACGAAATACTCGACCTACTATATGAAGCCCAGCAACAGCGAGCCCGGGACATCCCAGGCGAATGGCGACGCATCGCCTGAAGCCGTGATCCGGATGCATGAAAAAACCAGCCCGACGACCAAGGCCATGCTGATCGAGGCCGCCCGCAAGTGCGGTGGAATGAAGCTCGGCGCGTACCTGCTGCAAGCCGGGATCGAAAAAGCCGAGCGCGATCGCGACAAGTAAACCCAGAGGCAAACCCCGGTACAGGCTGCCACCCGTACCGGGGCCACAACACACTGCTGACAACCTGAGAGGACACCAGCAATGCAAAACCACCATACCACCCCCCGACGTCTACCGTGTACCCGTCGTCGCCGCCCTGTACTCTGTACCGGGGTAATCCGCACAGTACGCCAGCACCCGGTACGGTACACCCTGGCCGGTACAGTCGCCGTACTGGTGTTTATATCGCCCGCAGCGGCCGCAGCTTTTGCCGTCATATTGGTCGGCCTGCATCTGTGCGATCGCCTGTTCATGGGGGTACGCTCATGATCGGCTCGCAAGTACACCAAATGGCCAATTTATGCCTGGCACTGCTCGTCTCAGTGAGCGCCTACCACATCACCCGAGTGCTTGGCGGGCACCCGGCATCCGCCTGGCTGATCGGTGGCACCGTGATCGTCGCCCTGGCTACCGTCGACTCCATGATCGGTGCACTGATCTCGCGCTCGCCATCCGGCATCAAAGCCGGTGGCGCGATCGTGATCATGCTGGCCGTGTCCGTCTGCGGTCACATCATCAGCATCAAAACCAGTCAGATGGCCTTCGCCGTGACCCAGTACCGGCAAATGGAGACCGAACAGGCCGACACCGCCGAGGCACTGCACAAACGCACCCTGGTACAGCATGCAGTGACACTGCACAACGACATCGCCCGCGCCACTACCTACGGACAAAAGCGCGCACTTCGAGCACAGCTCGATGCCATCAACGCCGACATCAAAGCCATCGAGCCACCCGCCAGCGCCACCGAGCGCGCGTACAGCGGTGGCGGTGGGGTGCAGGCAACAGTACAGCGGTGGTCGACTTACTTCGCCATCGTGCTGGATCTGCTGTGCCTCGCCTTGGCGATCGGCAAGGGTGCCTGGCTCGCCGCCAACGACAGCACTCGCCGCTCAGAAGAGTACGCCACCGCCACCAACACAGCCGGCCCGATCCTGACCCCGGCAGATATCGATCGCTTAGCGGGAAAGCTCAAGCGCCGGGCTGATAGCGCCCCGGTACCGGCGCACCGTCACCC
>CAYOIL010000339.1:0-4123 GCA_964403985.1 uncultured Saprospiraceae bacterium | reverse complement strand
CCCTTATACTTACGAGCATACTGTATTTCATCAATACAAAATTGGAGATTTTGTAAATATTGAATACGATCTTATTGGTAAATACATCCTAAGGAAAGAGGAGTTAAAACAACTTTTAAAATAGACAGCTTAAACATCCTCTTTATTTACGCAGTCTAAAAATGCTTTTGGTTATTTCATTGTAAGCAAGGTTATATTCATTGAAAATGTCTGGCGAAATTCTAATAATCAAATTGTAGTTGGAAGGTGAACAAATTTTGTTAATGTTTTTGAATTCAAGAATGTGTAACATACCTTCTGGAAAATTTTCATCTTCTGAAATATCACTAGCTAAATTGTAGTGACAATTTGAATTCATATGATCTATGACTGAGTCCCATTCTACTTTTGACATATGAAGTGTATCGATAGAAGATGTTTGAAATTCATTGGTATGATAATCAATAGAAAACTCTTTAATAATAAGAGATTGTTTATCATTAATTTGCTCAAGTCTATATACAAAACCTTGTTTTGTTATACGATTTTGAACCAATAATCTTATTCTAACAACTTCATCTTTATACATATTTGGTTCCTTGAGATTGTACCAAAACTGAGAAGGTAAATTAATCGGATTGCGATAATAATTAGAAATCAGGTCAGTATTCCTGTTGTGAATTTCTATGTCTATTTCGCAAGTACAACTAGTACTTCTACATGAAATAATTAAAAACAAAAGAATTGAAATGAATAAAATTAGCCGCATTTAAAGCGAAGATAGGCAATATGAAATTTACTGGAATTCAATTTTATCAATTAATATTTCGAAATATTCTTCTCTTCTGTTAGCTCTTAAAAAAGTAACTTCTTCGATTGAATCGCTTGAAAAATAAGGCATATCTAGCTTTCGGCCTCTGAAAGATGGAAACATATCTTTTAACGGAATCAGTATTTCCTCCCATTCTCCACTCGTTGAGAATTCATATATATAAGAATAATATTGATTTCTTGACTCTTTTACTCTGAATTGAAAGTTGTTGCCATCTCCTTTAATCACCAGTTTTATAAAGGTATGGTCTGAAACTCTTTTCGACTTAAAACTATATCTCAAGGAAGAGAATCCGCCATAATTATCGAGAGAAATAGCTCCGAAAAATTTTCCATGACCAGCTTCATTTATGTCAAAATTCCCTTCTGATCTTCCTCCCATTACCCCATCATCGACAATTTGCCAATTTCTTAAATCACTAGACGAATTAAAATCGAATATTAAACTAGACTGTGTCATAAAAAGGAATAAGGAAAATAAAAGAGTTACGCGCATAACGATATAACTCGTCGATAGCTAAATTGTTCCAGCCTTTTTTGAGGTTTATCTATTAAAATTGTAATCTCTATACTCCAAATTGAGTTAAATGATGGTCAATGTGTTTATAAAACATCGTATTCCAATCATTTAATGACATTTTTCCAAAAGAATGAGATTCTTTTTGATCAAAATGTGACTCTCCTAATTCTTGACACTGAACAAGATAATTGATTAGTCGAGCTTTCTCTTTATCAAAATCACGTTGATCACTTATGACAAATTGAGGGGCTGTTCTTGAATTCTTTTTATATGGTTTAGGACCACAAACTGCTCCTTTTACAACTAATTTCATCATAAATTTTGCAAAAGCACTTGGTTTCTTATGTATATCTTCTAAAGACATTTCATAAGCAACATTTGTGTGAGCAAACATTTGGCCAGAATTCATTTTCCCCCATTGAGGTTGAGTATCCGCAGATAATTTGTTTATTCTATCAATGAGTTTATCAACCTCGGTTTTTTGAAATATATTTGGAAATGTCATTGTATATGTTGAAAGATTTTAAATAATATATTCTACAATTATATTAAATTTTGGGCTTAAAGCCCAAAAATATAACACGCATCAATTTTTAAAAGATAGCTGGATCTTTACTAAGTTAGCTTTTAACTCATTTAATTGCCATTGTCTAACCTTAAGTTTCTTAGCAATTTCCATGGCAAGCAAAGCCATCTCTTCAGCTTTATAGTATTTCTTTTGCTCATAATACGACTTAGCCAAAACATCTACTGATTTATATGCATTATCATTTGACTTTATTGATTTGTTTAAAATTTTCGCCGTTTGCTCGTATTGCTTGTCCTCTAAATAATAAGAACCTAGCTTTGAATAAAAGTCATCACTCGATGCCGGGAATTCAGTCAAAATTACTTTTTCAATCAAATCAATTTCTTCAAATTTTTCCGACCTAAAATAATAGTATAACATATTTCCAAAAAGTAGAGGTGGCAACCTCAATTTTGTCTCATACGTTTTAGATAAGTCCTTGTAATGAGTCATTAATTCTTCTGCAGAATTAAAGGAATAAAACGTTTTTCGGCTCAAGTAATAATCTTTAAATACACTTTGTAATCCATCTTTTACAGAAACAACTCCTACTGAACCATGATCTTCTTTAGGGTAATAGTTAAAAGACCAATTCGTTGAATTTGAATGATGTTTTTCTAAGTTTGAAACAAAAGAATGCACTCCCATTTGCCTTGTATTTGCTAGGCTTATGAATAATTGCGAATTAATTGCCAATCCAGATTCAAATAAAGAATCAGCATATGAAATTATATACTCTTCATCCCACCAATAAGATGGATCTATCGCTAAGTACGCATCAAATGCCTCTTGATTCTTTAAAAAGTAAGTTGTTGATAATAAACCTCCCAAGGAATGTCCAATTAATACTTCGTAAGAAGATGCACGATAGTTTTTATGGATTTCTGGCTTTAATTCTGTTTCAATATATTTTATAAAATTATCAGCATTGCCTTTTGGATTTGATTTAGTTTTGAGTGTACAGTCTTTCCTATACCCTTCATTTCCATTATCAGAAATAGCAACAACTATCATCTCAGGTATTTTCTCACTAATGTTTGAATATGATTCTATCAAACCAGTCATATACAAGAAATTATAATCACCATCAATAATATAAACAACAGGATAATTATTCATCTCCGAATAATGATAAGACTCAGGTAAAAACACTTGATATTGCTTCATCATATTTAAGAATTCAGACCGGACTTCTCCTCTTTCAGTATTACTATGATTCCCATTTAGCTGTGAATAGACGATCGATGGTAATCCAAAGAGAATAATAAAAACTGAAAATTTAAGAACACAATAAAAAATTGATGTGGGAAATATGTGTTTCATTTATTTTATTTTTTTTGAAATGAGAATTCTGTGAAATTCCTGTAATTCAGTATTATATAATATTCGCAAGTCGTATACAATTTCATATCCTTTACTAATTAATTGATTTGAAATTGATTCATAGCTATGGTAGTAAAAAAACATCTCATCACCTGTACTTCCTTTTATATAATTAGAATCTGAATAATCACCTTCGACAAAACTGAGATATAAAATTCCATTGGGTATTAATAAATCTATGGTATCACTAATGAATTGCAGGCAGTCTTTAGCGGACAAATAAGGAAGAGCAAATCCACATATTACCCCGCTGAACCTTTGATTAAGCTTAGATATTTCTCTAATATCCATTGTGAAAAATTCTCCAGACGGAATATTTTTCTTGGCAAGATGAATCATTTCAGTCGACAAATCAACACCATACATTTTCCATGAAGGTTTTTCATTTTGTATATATGAAGCTATTACTCCTGGGCCACAACCCACATCTAGAATCTCAACATCATTCTTAAAATAACAAATAAACATTTCATAAGTAACTTGATAAATATCCAGTTTCATGAATTTATCTTCATACTCTTTCGCCACCTTGTTCCATGAAGTAGATGTTATTTGATATTTCCTTTCCTCTTTATCCATCTATTCAAGTTTGAATTTAACTGGAAGTGTATATAATACCTTTACCGGCTCCCCACCTTGGATTCCAGGTTCCCATTTGGGCATATTTTTAACAACTTTCAAACATTCATCTTTCATATCCTGGCAAATTCCCCTTACAACTTCTATATCATTAATATCTCCTTTTTCATCAACAACGAACTGAACAATTACTTGTCCTTCTATTCCATATTCTCTTGCTAATGCAGGGTATTTTATGTTTGAATAAATATATTTCAATAAGG
>CAYOIL010000338.1:3798-4155 GCA_964403985.1 uncultured Saprospiraceae bacterium | reverse complement strand
GCTCCCTCACGAGCCTGGGACCTCGCCGGAACGCCAACGCCCAGGCCACATCGGACCTCATCACCTCACTCGCCGCCGCAAGCGCGCTCCGCGCTGCCGCTGAGGTCACCAGGGACTACCGCGAGGAGGCCGAGGCCGCACGTCTGGACTTCCAGGCGGGGATCGATCGAGTACTGGAGACGGCGGGGGACGGCACCTACCGCGCTCTCTTGGGCGCCCTCTCAGCAGCCTCCAAGGTCATGCCGCCGCCCGGTGAGGATCTCCCATCCCTGGAGTCGATGACCCTCGGCCGCACGATGCCCGCGCTCGTTCTTGCGTACGAGCAGTTTGGCACCCCTAGCCGAGACGAGGAGATCG
>CAYOIL010000338.1:0-3788 GCA_964403985.1 uncultured Saprospiraceae bacterium | reverse complement strand
CGCCGCTTGGAATCCGAACACCGTCCGCCATCCGGGCCGCCTGCCGGGCGGTGAAGTGATCGAGGTGCTCTCCGCATGATCACACCCCGCGTTGAGGTGGACTACGTCGAGGTCCCGTTCGAGTCCGTGTCGATCGAGCGCTCCCTTGGAGCTGCCGTGGGCACCTTCTCGGTGGCCTACCCGTTGAACGCCTCTGTGCCGCTCACTCCGGGCGGCCGCGCTCAGCTCTCCATCGATGCGGCGGAAGGCCGACGTGGCGAGGTGCTCCTAACTGGCTGGGTCGACACTGTCTCCGCCGAGTCGGACCCGCGCACGAAGCGCGCAACGATGACTGGCAGAGACGTCACGGGGGACATGGTCGACGGGTACCACCAAGACTCTTCGAGCTCGTGGTCCGGTGTGACGCTCGCGGATCTTGCGGCCGACCTCGCTGCCCCTTTCGGAGTAGCGGTCAAGGATCTCATAGGGGCGAGCGAGATGCGGGTCGCCCGGCTCTCACGGCAGGTGGGCGAATCCAGCTACTCCACTCTTGAGCGCGCTGCGCGGCAGTTCGGAGTCCTGATAGGGACCTCAGCCAAGGGAGAGCTGGTTCTTGGGTCTCAGTCCGTTGGGGAGGCCGCGATCGCACTCGTGACAGGCCCCGAGGGCAACGTAGCCTCGTGGTCGTCGTCCACCAGCCACGCAGAACGATTCGGTCGCACGGAGGTGCTCGGTCAGAATGACGGCGGCTTCGCGCCGCTCTTGGGCCAAGAGTCGCCGCGCGCTGTCGCGTTTGACCCGGAGATCCGGCCGCAGCGGCAGAGACAGTTCATCGCCCAGGGTCAGGTCCAGGCAGCGGA
This sequence comes from uncultured Saprospiraceae bacterium, assembly GCA_964403985.1. GTDB lineage: Bacteria > Bacteroidota > Bacteroidia > Chitinophagales > Saprospiraceae > JAHDFB01. Next base: position 2,949 of record CAYOIL010000338.1, on the reverse strand, counting down.
CTGCGAGCGGCTGGCGACCTGGCACACGAACATGGCCCGCGCGCGCTCATCGAGCTTGCGGGTGACCCTTCCCAGCTGGCGACAGGGATCGGCCGGCGAGCTCTGGCGCCCGGGCCTCGAGGTCCCCGTGACCATCACGGAGGTGGGCGAGGAGGGTGTCCTGCTCACCGACAGGGTCGAGCTCCGGTTCACCGAGTCGGGCGCGGAAGAGGCCTCACTCTCACTCATCAGGAAGGACTCGCTTCTCCGGGACCCCTCAGAAGGTGTCGTGAACGAAGGCGTTGGGCTGGCGGGGCTGATCTGATGAGGTTCGCGTCACTTCTTCGGATGCTGAGGCTCTCGGTCGCCCGCGGCCGCGTCCTGCGCACAAGCTATGAGACCGCTCCACGGAGCGTCCAAACCAAGCTCTATGACGGCGAGGTCCTCGACGGTGTGCACGTCTTTGGCCAGTACGGTCTGAGCTCGCGTCCGCTTGAAGGAGCTGAGTGCGTCGTCGTCTGCGTCGCAGCGGATCGCAGCCACCCGGTGGCCATCGCGACGGGTGATCGCCGGCACCCGGGGCCGAGTCTGAACCCAGGTGATACGGCAATGTTCGCGGCTGACGGCCCTACGGTGATTTGCCGCCGCGGGGGCGGGCTGGAGATCTCAGGCAACGTCACGATCACCGGGGATGTCCTAGTCGATGGCAGCGTTTCGGCTTCGGGCGAACTTGAGGATGGCGACGGAACCCTCGGGGCCCTTCGCGACGGATACAACGTCCACGTCCACACTGCGTCCGGGGCACCGACCTCAGGACCCGCACCAACGGTGGGGGGCTAGAGCATGGATCTTCTGTTGGATGAAGGCTCGGACCTCGTGCTCCGCGACGGTGATCTCGTGCTCGACACGGGGCTGGCGACGTCCATCGCTGTCTCGATCTTCTCTGACGCTCGTCTGAGCCCGGAGGAGTCGCCAGATGGCTCGGTCCGCGGCTGGTGGGCAGAGGATGCAGGTGATGAGTTCGGAAGCACGCTCTGGCGGCATGCGCGCGCGAAGGCGACTCAGACAGAGATCCCGGCGATCGTGCAGGCGGTGGAGGCCTCACTCGCATGGCTGTTGGAGGACGGCATTGCGTCTGCCGTGGAGGTGTCTGCGACCATCGTTGATGCGGACAGGCTCTCCCTCGAGGTCGAGTTGATCCGCGGAACTGCAACGCTCTTCTCAAGCGTCTGGGAGTCCATGAAGGACTTCCAAGAGACCCGAGGCAGCACGGCGCTGCAGGTGGTGCTCTCTTGACCTTCCAGCGCCCAAGCCTCCAAGAGCTCATTGCGCAGACCGAGTCCGAGGTCTCGACACGCCTCGGCCTCGGGCCCCTCTTGCGCCGCAGCGTCCTGCGTGTGCTGGCCCGCGTTGCTGCTGGCCTCGCGCACTCTAGCCACGGCCACCTCGAGTACATCAGTCGGCAGATCCTCCCCGACACTTCTTCAGTCGAGTTCCTAGACCGGCACGCGTCGCTCAGAGGTGTGACCCGAAAGCCAGCCTCGTTCTCCACCGGCGTCGTGACCTTCACGGGGACCAACGGCTCGGTCATCCCCACGGGATCGAGGATTAGCCGATCCGACGGCCGCGTCTTCGAAACCGTCGAGGAGGGCCTCGTGGTCGCCGATGCGGCCGTGGTTCGAGTCTCGGCCACCGTCCCTGGATCCCTCGGCGACACCAATTCGGGATCAGAGATGCAGCTCGTGAGCCCAATCGAAGGGATAGACACGACTGTGGTCGCTGGCCTGCTCTCTGGTGGGGCTGAGCAGGAGACTGACGAGGAGCTTCGCCGGCGCGTCCTGGCGGTGTGGAGCCAGCGTCCCGCGGTGGGGACCGAGCAAGACTACGAGCGCTGGGCGCTTGAGGTTCCTGGCATCACCCGGGCGTTTGCTCGCGGTAGGTTCCCCACTCTGGGTCACGTGACGGTCTATGTCGTCGCTGACGGGTCAACGGATGGCCCAGCGCCGACCCAGGACCAACTCGACGCCGTACAGGCGAGTCTGGAGGCCCAGCGTCCCATCGTTGCGAGCGTCACCGCCCGCGCACCTGACCTGGTCCCGGTCCCGTTCTCGATCGAGATGGAGCCGGGCGCCTTCGAGACTCGGGTCGACGTAGAGGCAGGCATCAAAGAGCTGATGCGTGACGAGGTTCGGCCTGGAGAGGTCCTGCGTCTCTCGCGCGTGAGCGAAGTGATCAGCGCGGCCGCCGGCGAGCTCCATCACCGCATCATCACGCCTGCAGGCGACGTAGAGGCGGGCCTGGACGAGGTCTTGACCCTGGGGGCGGTGTCATGGTTCTAGATCAGTACCAAGAGAACGCTCAGCGTGAAGCTACAGGCCTGCTGCCCACCGGGCACGCGTGGACGCGTGCACCCGAATCAGTCCTCTCGAAGCTCCTTTCAGCCCTTGGACTCGGTTCGGCCCGCGCGGAGTGCCGCGCAGCTGACCTCGTGGAGGAGGCTGACCCGCGTACGGCAAGCGAGATGCTGGGGGACTGGGAGCGCAACCTCGGCTTGCCAGATGAGTGCCTTCCCCTGCCCGGTGGGAATAGCGAGCGGCGCTCCCTTGTGGCGGCTCGGGCCGTCGGCACTGCCAGCGCTTCGGCGTCGTACTTCCTCGAGCTAGCTCGGGCCCTTGGCTACTCGGCGCGCATCGAAGAAGGCACGGCGTCACCCTTCAGGGTGGGAGCAAGCCGCTGCGGGGACTCACTTGGTACCGAATACGGGGTCTTCGATTGGACCCTTGTTGTCGAGGCTTCGCGTCGCACGCTCTTCCGCCTGGGAGCTACACACGCCGGCGATCCACTCATCACCTTCGCGGACAAGCTCCTGGAGTGCGTGATCGAGCGCGCGACCCCGGCTCACACAAGGGTCAGGTTCCGCTACGAGCCTGAGGACAGCGGCTCCGGCGGCACGGTTGATGAGTGCTGGTG
>CAYOIL010000337.1:0-4167 GCA_964403985.1 uncultured Saprospiraceae bacterium | reverse complement strand
AAGCAAGGAGGAGTCTGGTCTACTGATAAAGATGGGATAATTGCTGGATTATTATCGGGTGAAATAACAGCAAGAACAGGTAAAGACCCTTCGGAAATTTATAAAGACTTTACTGAAGAATATGGAAATCCAGTATATGCTCGTGTCGATGCTCCAGCTACACCAGAGCAGAAAGATACTTTGAAGAAGTTATCTCCTGAACAAATTAGCTCATCTGATTTAGCAGGAGAAAAAATAACTAATATTTTAACTAATGCTCCAGGAAATGGTGCTTCAATAGGAGGCTTAAAAGTTGAAACAGCTAATGGCTGGTTTGCAGCAAGACCTTCTGGAACTGAGAATATTTATAAAATTTATGCTGAAAGTTTTATTGATGAAGATCATTTAAAGCAAATTCAAAAAGAGGCTCAAGAAGTTGTAAACAATGCTATTAAGTAAAGAATAAGAAATCTACTTATTTTCAATTATTAAATGCATAAAAAACACAATAGTTAAAAATTATATAAAGGCTTCGACATTTATATTTTAAAGGTTAATATTCCCTATTTTGTTACTATTAATATTTAAATATAGTACCATGAAAAAAATAACAATAGTGTTGATTTGCTTAATATTTCCACTACTAATTTATTCACAAAGTAGTATGGCCTCTGATGAATTGGAGAATACAGTAATGGTAAGAGTTATAGAAACTTATTCTATAACAGGTATTGATTTCCCAAACCTAGATTCTAAAGTAATTGTTTCCTTTTCCGATGGTTCAGTTAATGAATACTCTTTAAAGTCTAATGGAATTAGATACTTAGAAGATAATACAAAGAAAATTCATCAAATTCTTGATAAATATTTCACTACTCAATATGAATTGGTAAGCGAAATGAGCACTGGAGGAGATAATTCAAATAATTATATTTGGATTTTTAAAGAACAGAAATAATCAAATAAATCTCACGGATATTATAGAGTTTTTATGTTTTTCATAAAATGAATAACATTTATATATAATTATTTTAAGGATAGATTTATGTAAACGATATGAAACTAATACTTCAATTAATATTCTTAGCTGTGGTTTGTCAATCAACAGCACAATACAACCCAAAAGAGATCGATATTAGAGCTTTTGCTAATTCGTCGATAATAGGCTTAGGTGAAGAATCACACGGTATAAAATCAATCAATGAATGCAGGAATCAATTAGTTTATGATGTTTCAGCAAAATATAATGTGAAATTCATTGTGTGGGAGGAATCTTTTGCGGACTTGTATGCAGTAAATAAATTATTAGAAGATCCAGACCCAAATTATGATGAATTGCTCAAACGATTTACATGGTTTTGGCAAACCGAAGAAACCAAAAATCTATTAAAGTTTATACATGAATATAATTCAGAAAATAAGGAAGACAAAATCTTGATTTTGGGAATGGATTATTCTCCTCATTTATCTTCTTATCAGAATATCATGGAGTTTTTCAAAGATAAAATTGATGATGAAAGTATTTTAAATCAGTATTCAAATTTTAAGGATGATTTTAAATCGTTTAAACGCTTAAAAAAGAGGCAGAATAAGGAATTGATTTTTATTGCTACAAGATTAAAAGAAGAACTAAACTCAAATGCTGAAAGGTATACGGCTTGGTATTCAAACAATGAAATAGAATTAATAAAGATCAATATTGAGGGTATAATTCAAGCTGCCTCTTATTACGGTAAGAACTCCGATTCTAGAGATTTAACAATGTTTAAAAATGTTGAGGCAATTTTTTCTCTTTGTGAAGAATCAGAAAAGTTGATCATATATGCACATAATGGGCACTTACAAAAAAGAGATGATTATGATTTTGAGAAAGTAACAGGTACATATCTTAAGGAAACATATGGAAAAGATTACTATGCTGTAGGATTTGAATTTGGGGCAGGAGATTATCTTTGTTCTTACAATACCATTAGTACAGCCCGCATGTTTTTTCGATATTTTGTAAGAGGAAAGAGTTCATCTGACTTTTATAAAAGTCGAATTAATAATCTTGAACTCAATCCGTCTTCTGAAGTATTAAATTACTTTTATAATTTAAAAAATGATTACCTATTTATTGATTTGAAAAGGTTGAATAAAGAAACAGATGTTTATAAAATGTTACATGAAAATCAACTATATCACAATATTGGTGGAGGATGTTCTTCCCCTGAAGATTCTTATATAGAAAGAAACTGGTCCGAAAGATTTGATGGACTTTTTTTTATTAAACATGTAGAAGCTACAAATGCCAATTTTTAGCTTTCACATGTTTTATTCACAAACGGGCATAGATGAAAATCGAAAATAGTGTAATAAATGATATTCCTTTAATTTTTGAATTTTATAAAAAAGCAACGGAATATATGAAATCGAAAGGTCAAGTATCTTGGCCTATTTTCTCAAATGAAATGATTGTCGAAGAAATTGTAAATAACCGTCAATGGAAACTTATAATAGAAAATGAAATAGCTTGCATATGGGCGACTACTTTGAACGATGAAGTTATATGGGGAGAAGAAAATAAAGATGCTTCAATATATATTCACAGAATTGCAACAAAGCCTTCTTTCAAAGGTCAAAATCTTGTTAAACAGATTGTCGTTTGGGCTAAAAAATATGCTAGGAAAAATAAACTAGAATATATTAGAATGGATACTGTAGGCTTGAATCATGGATTGATAAAACATTATAAAAAACTAGGATTTGAATTTCTTGGGACTAAAAAATTATTGAACACTGCTAATTTACCTGAGCATTATAAGGAGGATGTGGTGTGTTATTTTCAAATTAAGATGGAGTGATAAAAAAGTAGAATGGTGTAAATGTTTTCAATATTGAACTTGCTATAAATGAAATATTGTTTTAAAATTGTATGAAATCAATTATTAAAAATTTTAAAAAAAATACAGTATGAAAAGAATTTACTTTTTAGCAATTATTTGCTTTTTACTTCTTAATCATTCAAATCTTAATGCTCAGATTGTATGGATAGGTGATGATATTACTTTTACAAAAGAAGGCTCTACAGATTGGACATTAGAGGAAAATCAGGATCGATTAACAGAAAATGTATGGTTAGCTAGGCAAAATAACAAGGCTATATATAATTATAAATGGTGGCAGGATAATTTTTCAGCTGATGCTACTTCAATTGATATTTATTTCAATTTATGGAATGATCTTTCAGAAGGGAACCCTTCTCAGATTTATACTCCATCCGGAGGTACACAAGGTGTGCGTTGGGCTTTGTTAGATGACACAGGATCTACTTCTGATTGGACCGGATATGAATTTGGAGTTTTGGGAGATTCAACAAATTTTCACAGTCTTAATAATATTATTGAAATTATTGAAATTCTTGAAGATTATTCAGGTAACTTTAATACAATAGAAGTGATTGATGACTTTTCAGTACTTTATAATGGATATACATATGATGTTCCAGATGTAGGGGACTATATAGTCGGGAAAAAGTTTGGTTTATGGCTTATGGAAGATGATGTATATTTAACATTGACTTTTAACAGTTGGGGAACTGGTGCAGCTGGAGCAGGATTTTCTTATTCTAGATCTACAGATGCAGTAATAAATACGGATGAATTAGTCAATTCAAGTGAAATAACTTTATTTCCAAATCCTACTGTTGATTTTCTTCGAATTAAAGGATTTAATAGCGTGGAAAATTATGTGATTTATAATTCTTTAGGTTCAAAAGTAAAAGAAAGCAAAGTAGTAGAAGGTGGTCAAATTGATGTTAGAGAATTTGAAAATGGATTATATTTTATAAAGTTTAAGAATGGAGAAATTGCTCGATTTATAAAGGAATAAATAAATAATTCTGACTTATAAGTCTTGAAGTAGTTTTTTATAATTCAAAAACTTGTAAGAAATAGGTATAAAAAATAAAGGGATAAAACGTTCAGTTTTATCCCTTTATTTTTATCATTATTTTCACAAAAGAAAAGACTTTTTGAACATTATATTTTGAACGCTAATATAGTTTTCTCAATAATGTCACAACACTCATGAATTTCTTCTTCAGTTATCACTAATGGTGGAGCAAATCGAATGATGTTGCCATGTGTTGGCTTTGCTAGCAAGCCATTGTCTTTTAAAGCAACACAGATATCCCAAGCAGTCGAACTG
>CAYOIL010000336.1:0-4183 GCA_964403985.1 uncultured Saprospiraceae bacterium | reverse complement strand
GTCTTCTATCTTATTTCGTGTATAATTGCCATAATCGATATCAGTTGCATTCGCTACAACATCTTGTAACAAAGTATAAGGCCCGTTGTGATAAAACCATTGTGTTCCAGCATCTTTAAGATAAAGTAAACATTCTGGCTCGTAACATGTGTTGTCATCCACAGAATAATCCAAACCAGTTGTCATAGTTAGCTGATTTTTAACGGTAATTAATTCTTCTTTTTCGGCGGTCAAAGATGTCCAGTTGGAACCCAAATATGTAGATGTTGAATTGTTGATATCCAAGAACCCTTCTTGCTGAGCTATACCAACTAAAGCAGAAGTTATTGTTTTCCCAGCAGAAGCCCAATACCATTGACTATCTTCATCGAAGTCACCAATTGTAGTGAATTTCTTTCCCCAGTATTGTTCAAGAATCATTTTACCATCCTTCAATAGAATAAATGCTCTAGTGTTATTTTCTTCCAAGAATGAATAAAGGTTTTCAATTTCTGACATATCCCAATTTAGAGAATCTGCTGTTATCGTTTCCCATTCACTGCTGTTGGTCGGTGGAAAATATAGTCCACTATCTGATGGATCGATATCAATAGGGGGCGTGTTTCGATCGCATGATAGTAATACACAAAGTAGGGAAAGTGTAATTAAAGTACTTTTCATTTATATGGATTTTGGATGTACAATTATGAGACTTTCAAAAGGTGTTAAAGTTTAAAGGATCCTAAAAATTAAATTTTTCTGATATGGAATGAACGTCAAATTTTACGCTCTTGTTGTCCGAACTCATTTTAGTATATGAGCATGTTAAATAAAATAAAAGTGAATTTTAGTCGTACAGAATGCTATGTCATTTGATGTGTGTTTAAACAGCTAAAACAATTTAAAATAGCATAATAAATATCCAATTAATAGCCTATTTTTGCGAAAAAATAATACATGGCGACTAATACAGATTTTTTAAAAGAATTACACCTGGAGGTGAAAAATGATGGATCTTGGACGGGAGTGAAGTCTACAAATTCAGGAAATTATATATCATCATATAGTCCAGTCGATGGGCAATTAATAGGAGAAGTAAGTGTCACAACACTTGATGAATATGAAGCGATCATCAAAACTTCTAAGGAGGCATTTAAAACTTGGAGAGTAATGCCAGCTCCATTGCGTGGCGAAATTGTTCGTCAATATGGAGATGCGTTAAGAGCTAATAAAGATGCACTTGGGCGATTGGTGAGTTATGAGATGGGTAAAAGTCTGCAAGAGGGATGGGGTGAAGTTCAGGAAATGATTGACATCTGCGATTTTGCTGTGGGATTATCTCGTCAGTTATATGGATTGACAATGCATAGCGAGCGACCATCACATAGAATGTATGAACAATGGCATCCAATGGGAATTGTAGGCATTATTTCTGCATTTAATTTTCCAGTGGCTGTATGGTCTTGGAACTCTATGATAGCGCTTGTTTGTGGAGATGTATGTGTATGGAAACCTAGTGAAAAGGCACCAATGTGTGGTGTAGCTTGTCAAAAGATTTTTGTTGATATCTTGAAAAAGAATGATGTTCCTGAAGGTGTTTCTTGTTTAATAAATGGAGACTATAAAGTAGGGGAGTTTATGACGAAAGACAGAAGACTACCTTTGATTTCAGCGACTGGAAGTTCAAGAATGGGGAAGATAGTAGGAGCAGAAGTGGCATCAAGATTAGGTAATTCATTACTGGAATTAGGTGGTAATAATGCGATAATTATTACAGAGAATGCTGATATGGATGTAGTGCTAACAGGAGCCGTTTTCGGAGCTGTAGGAACGGCGGGACAAAGGTGTACATCAACAAGAAGATTGATTATTCATAGCAGTATTTATGATCAAGTTAAAGAGGTATTAAAGAAGGCTTACGCCCAAATAAGAATAGGAGATCCACTAGATAGTAATAATCATATGGGACCTGTGATTGATAAGGACGCAGTGAATATGTATTTGAAAGCAATTGAAAATGCTAAAGGAGAAGGAGCGAAATTCTTAGTTGAAGGTGGAGTTCTTGAAGGATCAGGATATGAAAGTGGATGTTATGTAAAACCTTGTATTGCTGAAGCTTCGAATGATATGTCTATTGTTCAAACAGAAACATTTGCACCTATTTTATATTTAATGAAGTATGAAACACTTGATCAAGCTATTGAAATGCAGAATGATGTTCCTCAAGGATTGTCTTCAGCAATAATGACAGATAGTTTAAAACAAGCCGAGCGATTTTTATCTGCAGCGGGTAGCGATTGTGGAATTGCCAATGTAAATATAGGAACTAGTGGAGCAGAGATTGGTGGAGCATTTGGAGGTGAAAAAGAAACAGGTGGAGGAAGAGAAAGTGGAAGTGATTCTTGGAAAGCCTATATGAGAAGACAAACAAATACAATAAACTATAGTGATGAAGTGCCTTTAGCACAAGGAATAAAATTTGATCTATAGGATAATTGTTTTGAATTGACTTCCGTCAAAAGGAATATAAATGCTCTGCTGAATTTTTGGCAGAGCATTTTTTATTTTTTCGTTTAAATAATTATAAACCTCACACTAAACAATCTATTATGTAACTATACTACTTCAAAATCAACGTTTCACTGGAGTTTTCGGATTCACCATTACTTGTAACGCCTTAAGCGTTTGCGATGCTATGTTAAATCTTCCAAATCTCCTGATTTTATTGCATTTTCGTTCCTCTTAACAAAGCCCTAATGCATAATTCGGGTTAAATCTTCCCAAACTCCTGAATCTATTGCATTCTCGTCCCTCATAACAAAGCCCTAACGCATAATTCGGCTTAAAAACATAATTCTTTATTTTGAATATTCGAATAGGTTTTATTTACTTTATAAGTAGATTTGTATTTGTGCATTTTAACTCTAACTCAGGTTATTAGACAAATTTAACCCATGAAAAATATAGTTTTCTTAATAAGTATAGGGATAGTTTTTACATCTTGTTTTAAAGTAAAAAATCCATCTAACGGTGTAAGTTCATATAGGGCATTAACTTATATTGAAACTGTTTATAAGGAATACCTAACAACAGAAAGTGTGTTTTTGGATGTAAATGGAGAGAAGATTTCAAAAAAAGAGTTTGCTATCAGGTCATTTGATAATGATGCATGTCCTGGACTAAAAAATATAGATACTTTTCAAATTATAATGAATGAGGATCAAGGTACTATTCGAAATCCAGAAAAGATTTTCGAAATACTTGATAACTATTCACAAGTAGAATATAATAAGACAAAACCAATTGTAATATTCTTTCACCCCGGGATTGATGGATGTTCGGAAGGGATAAGGCGCGACACCACAAGGGAAAGATTTTATTCAAATAATATGCAATCAAGAATTAAATCTGTAGCGAATACTTTACCCTTTTATTTTTATAAAGCTTCGAAATCCAATATAGAAGATTTAGGAAGTCTTTGGGAAGAAGATCCTTTGAGTGTTTTTGAAAGTACATTTTTTCCATATCATGTGCCTTGTGGTAGTTTTGCAATAATGGATGTTTCTGGCAATTATTATGTCAATCATGGAGAATCTACGTCCGAAGTTTTAATCGCTATGTTAATCAAAATAATGAATGAAAATTAATTAAAAATGAAGCGAACTGGTAAAGCCAAATTAAAATTTTGATAGGTATATATTAATTTCTTAGAAGTATAAAAAAGTAATATATAGTTCAAAGTTTAAATAAATAATTTTTAAAAATTAAAAACAATATGATTCAATTTATTCCTGAATTATTATTACTCGATTTTTCAGAACCTTTACCAAATAAATGGAAAGGAGCATTGAGCCATATAGGCCCTATGCAAACAATTTCTCCACAAGTAAAGAAAATATGGGGTAAAACAACGTGTGGTACTATTACTTACATGGCTGGAATAATGTTATGGGCAACTAAAAGACTTGAATCATTTATTAATACTGAGCACCTCAAAGACCTAGTAGAAGCTTCATTTGCTTGGCAAGTCGACTGGAGATATTTCAATCCAAAAGCAGATCCTTATTATGGCCCACCTGATCAGCCAATTGAATTATCTGCTTTATATCTTATTGATAACTTTTTACGAGATAGTATGGATACTGAAACCAAATGGTTCAGTTTCAATCAGCCAACAATGAGTTTGTCTCATATGATAACAGTA
>CAYOIL010000335.1:0-4195 GCA_964403985.1 uncultured Saprospiraceae bacterium | reverse complement strand
GCCTTCAATCATGTTACCCAGATTGGTGATTATACAGCAGGTGATTTTTCAGATCTAAGCCCAGTCCGTTTTCTACCAAATGGATGGTTTTTTGTTTACTCTTATCAAATGTATTTACTACCTGATGGAAGAAATATAGATGGAATTGGTTGCGAACCTTCCATTTATGTCAAAAATACAAAAGAAGATATTTTGTCAGGATTAGATCCAGTAATGGATCGCTGTTTAGAGTTTCTAAAAGAAGAATATGGGATAATGTAAATTCGTCTCTAGGTTTTAATATAGTGCGATCGTCGTATTTATTATCTGAAAGTTTGTTTTAACTATTAGTTTCAAAACTGTTCGAAATGAATGAATTTAAATAAATTTATTTTTCAGATGTGTGATTTCTGTTCAAATAATTAAGGAATTTTAAAAATAAATACCGTACTAAAATTAGCCCACAGCCAAGTAATAAGCCAGCTCTTAATTTTACATTCCAAGGAAGATGAATAGTTGTATGATAACCTGGGATTACTGAAGTGTGAAAGTCAAAGTCTTGGTAAGTTATAAACGAAATTATTATCCCAAGTAGAAGAAGAATTGAATTCTACAGAATGGATTTATGTTTGATTTTCAATATTTTAAATCTTTTAGCTTGACTTCATTTAATGGTTTAATCTTTTTTAACTCTTTTCTTAGGTAATCTTCCATTTCTTCTTTTTGAAAACCTAGTTTATCATTTAATAAATTAAAGTAATCTTCTTCATCTCTACCGGCTTCTAATGCTTCGAACAATCCTTTCATACCTTCCTTCTCATATATTTGTCCCATAAGGAATCCACCAATCGCATATCTAAAATCTGTAGTATATTCACCATTCGGTATATTTGATTGTAATTCTGTAAGTGTGCCAAGTCTATAATCAGGATTGTCTTCTAAGAAGGATTTTAGTTTTTGGATATGCCATTCAATTGTATAACCTGTGCTTCCACCAAAATATGCTGCAATTCCTTCATCTACCCATGGATGATAACGCCTACTGGCTTTTATATAAGTATATAAATGAACCACTTCGTGCGGATAATAGCTTGAGTTGTTACCTGCATAAATAGTTTTATTGTAATTATCCGTCATCCCTCCAGACTGTACTGGTTGAAAACTGTAACTAAAGAAATTTAGTCCCATAAGATTACTTAAATCAGTAGAATTATTAGTTACTACATAGTCAAAAGGAATTGGCTCCAATTCAAATAACGTAGCCATTTCTTTATTAAACGCATCCATTTTTTTAGCTTCTTCCAGATCGAAATTATGCTCAGGGTGTATAATATAATTTACTTCACCTACTTTTTTGTTTTCATAAATTTCTTTGTGATATTGAGTCCCACTATAAAATAAGAACTTACCATTAACTTTTTTTGCATAGACAGATATGATGTGACTTAGATTGACTGCATTTGTTTTGTTATCTACTTGAGAGAACATTGAATTTATTAAATAATAGTCTTTTTTCACTGGAATTATCCCGAGAATCGTACATTGAATGGATTCATTTCTTCTTGCAATTTCTCGAAGTTCTAACAATATAGAGACATAAACATAATCTGATAATTGAACATCATCATTCCAAAACCCTTCTTCCCTCTGAAGATAATTTTGAGATAATAGATATGTTTTCCAGTTAGACAAGATCTCTACAAAGTATTCCTCTTTACTGTTTTTTACATTATCATTGATTTGAAAAAAAATAGATTCTCCGTTAGAACCAGTGTCTTGTGAATATCCTTGAATAGTAAAGATTAAGACGACTAAGGAAAGGATGTATTTATTCATTTTAATTAGCTTATTCTTTAGTTCAACGAAAAATACATAAGATTTGTATGTTATAATTTGGGGTTAACCCCAAATTAAAAACCCTTATGATTTATTACAAATCATAAGGGCTTATATTATACAAGTACTAAACTAACATTAGTTTACGAATACTTTCTTAGTTTGAGTACCAGCATCATCCGTTATGTATAGGATGTAAATACCTGCTTTAACATCAAGATTTATTGTCGAAGTCGACTTATCTATTGTAGATTTGTTTACAAGTGCTCCTGCCGTGTTATAAACTTCTAAAGAACCATTTCCTATAATTTCAGAAATTTGAATTAAAGAGTTCTGATTGATTAAAAGATCTTGATTCTCAACTGAATCATTACTTCTTTTTTCAATTCTTTCAGTAATCCTTAAGGTTCCAGTTTCAGTACCTAACCAGTAGTTTTCACCTTTCACAAGCTTTAAATTACCTTCACCTTCACCTTCACTAAAAATTTCAATTAACGATCCGTTTTTTGCTACAGCCAAACCTTCATCTTTCTCTTTAGTATCAATCCATATAATTTGTAATTGCCCATCATTTTCACTGTATTCCAGGCCAGGTAGAGAACTAGTAACTTTTGTTATTTCCATAGTAGATGGAACATCCATCATCAAAGTCAAAACATGCAGTTTATCCGTAGAAGGTGATCGAATCACAGTGGAGTTCGTTTTTTTATCATTTTCAAAAATTATTGGAACTGGACCCATTTCATCCCCATGTATACAATCTGAACAACTTCCGTCCATATCACCGAGCATATATCTTAAGAAATCAGTTCCTCCAAATGCAGCTGCAGTTTGGCAATTGTCTATATCACCAATATTACCTCCATAATCATTGACTGGAATAAATCGGCACCAACTTTCGACAAAATTATCATCATCAAAACCCAATATCTCTCTTTGCATGAATACTAAGTCTAAAGTAGAAGCTCCTCCACTTAAATTAACATCACCTATAATTTGAGAATCAAAATCAAATAAATCAATTCCTAAAATTAAGCGTCTTAATAAAATTAAATCAAATGCAGTTACTCCACATGCATCATCACAAGTAGTAGTTACACAAACTTCGTGAGGGCCACCATCGCATAATGTGCAAGAATAGGTTCCATCATTAGCTGTTGTTGTTTCACATACTTCACCATTAGACCCTGTAATAGATATTTCTGCACCTTCTATTCCGTGGTTTTCTGTTTCTGTACAATCATATATAAACCCAGGTGCAGTAACAGTTCCCGTAACTTCAGTTCCTTGTGAACATACTTCTGTCTCATCACAATCCCCAGTCACGAAACATACTCCCATACCACTAGCAAAGTTAGCTATTGCATTTATTCCAGATCTTCTAACCTCGAAACAGCTATTGACATTGCCTTCTATTGTAAATTGGAATTGACTTCCTACTAATTGAAAAGCATCAATGTCATCATTGCCAGCATTTACTGCTACACTTGAATTGGTGTGAGATACAGTCATGTCAGTATTTGTTGCCAAAAAACCATTAGGGTCTACAAAACCAGAACTTATTACTGTGCCATCTTGAGATCCGTTTATCCCAAAATTAAAAGTAAAGGCCTCTAGCAAGAGAGGTGTAGTCGTATTACTGAAAACATTATCGCCAGTAATAGTGATATTAAAAGTATGAGTACATCCATCACTTGATACAAGCTCATAACAACTATTGAAAGTTGGACATTGTGCAAAAGAATTTGGTAGAAACATTCCTGTAAAAAATAGGAATGACAAACAAAAATTTAGAAAATTTCGCTTTTTCATTATTAAAATTTTTATGGTTAAAAAAAATATAAATCTTATTTACACATAAAATATTTAATGAAGAATGCCTTAACATTGCAGCTTCGTTGACGACGAAATGAGGGTCTGCCTTCCCATACGATGGGTACGTGGGCTCTTTTTAATTACATGATGTGTAATAAAATATATTACCTAAGTAATACTAAATCAAAATAGTGTTAAGGGTTGATTTATAACTCAATATATAATTTTTAAATTGATTTTGATCATTATTGTAATTTAAAATTCAAATGATCAAAAGAAATTTTACTATTTGTCATAAATAAATGGAATCGTATAACTTATTCTTTTTACTGAATCTCTTTGACCAATGGTTTTATTATCCTTTTCGACAGTCAAGTAATTTCTTCCTTTTTCTAGACTATCAATAGGGAAGAAACATAGAAGCCCTACTATTTTGTTATGTGGATGGGTATAAAAGTCGCAATCAATGAGGTCTTTGTCAACTTCGTTATTATTGATTTCAATTGTCATATGCTCTTTCAGAATTGACTTTATTTTCCCAATATCATTCTCTGATGTGCTTTGA
>CAYOIL010000334.1:0-4238 GCA_964403985.1 uncultured Saprospiraceae bacterium | reverse complement strand
TATTTTTCTTCCTTTTCCCAAGGATCTGGAAGTCCAGTGAGTACTTGATGGTTGTTCATATGATCTATAAAGTTTACATGATTCGCCGATGTGTGATAAGGGTTAGTTTGAACAATACCACCTAATGTTTCATTATAAAAATCCCAACCAATTCTTTACGTATCTGATGCTGCATGGATACCCATAAAACTACCTCCGTTATTAATAAATGCTTCAAAATTTTCTTTTTGGGAGCCATTAAATAGTTCATCTCCACTTGTATTACTAA
The DNA here is from genome assembly GCA_964403985.1 of uncultured Saprospiraceae bacterium. Classification (GTDB taxonomy): domain Bacteria; phylum Bacteroidota; class Bacteroidia; order Chitinophagales; family Saprospiraceae; genus JAHDFB01. The sequence continues at coordinate 3,970 of CAYOIL010000334.1, read as the reverse complement.
AAATAATGACAGCATAAGTATTCAACTCAATAATATTGTCAAATACAGAAGCATCATTCGTATTTGTAACTGTAAATCCTTTAAAACCTCCTATTGTCTCAAACAATGCAGCACTATTATTCCTTGTTCCATGATCGTAGCCTGTTGTCTTTGTAAAGTGCAGTACTTTAAAAATTGTGTCTTGCCTTTCACATAGTGTCTGATAAAAAGTAAAATTGAAGGTGAATAGTAAAACTAAAACAGAAAAAATAACTTTCATAAGGGGACTTTTATTAGTAAGACACAGCTTAAACTAAAGTAGTTGTTTTTTGCTTACAATATTAAAGCCGAATTATGAAATATACAATCTATTAAGTAACGAATCGATTGTAAAATCAATGATTTATGACCGTTTTCATATTTACCATTACATGTGATGGCTGATGATATGTTAAATCTTCCAAATCTCCTGATTTTATTGTAATTTCGTCCCTCTTAACTAAGCCATAATGTATAAATAGGTTTAGAAAAACAGATGTACCTTTGTAAAATGAAGAAGTTAGCAATTTTCATGGTTTTTATAAGCACATTATTGTGTTCTGTTGCGGTATTCAATAATCCGTATGGACTCGATAATTCAACAGCCATTGCACCTTTTTTAAATAATGTCTTTCCTACCGAAAATCCACATACAACCGATTGGAAAATAGTCGATGCATTCCCAAATCATACTTTTGTCGATCCTATAGCAATCATAGATATACCCAATGATCCTGGGTTTTATGTAGGGGCTAAGAATGGACAAATATGGTATATGGGAGATGACAGTTCGAAGAATTTGGCTCTTGATATCACAGAAGATGTAATAGAATCAGGTGATGATGGATTAACCAATTTAATTCTTCACCCGGAATATGGGGTAGAAGGCTCGATTCATAAAAATGAGATTTTTTTATTTTATGCGTACCATCCTGAAGAAGATTCAGGACTTGATTATAGAATGAATATATTTTCTCGGTTTCAAACATTTGAAAACTCTTATGTAATTGATCCCACAAGCGAAGAAATATTGATAAGAGATGTGGATCCACAAGCTTATCATATGGGAGGTGGAATGTTTTTTGATGATCAAGGCTTTCTTTATATGAGTTGGGGAGATGGTGGTGGATCAAATGATGAATACAATTCTTCTCAACAAATTACCGATAGATTTTATGGAGGATTAATAAGAATTGATGTAGATAATCGTCCGGAATTATCGCATCCCATTCCAAAACAGATCGTAGAATACCCAGGAAAACCTTCTTCATTTCCATCTACAATTACTCAAGGTTATAGTATTCCCAATGATAACCCTTGGGTAGGAGAGGAGAATGTTCTGGAAGAATTTTATGCCTTAGGTTTGAGATCTCCTCATAGAATTGCTCAAGATCCTGTAACTAAAAAGATATGGATTGGTGATGTAGGACAAGGGTCGAAAGAAGAAATTACAATTATCGAAAAAGGTGGAAATGGTCAATGGCCATATATGGAAGGTGACGTTACAGGTGTAAAAGATCGTCCTGAAACAATCATAGGAATTGAAAATCCTCCTGTTCATACGTATTCTAGAAGTAGCGGAGTATCTATAATCGGTGGTTTTGTATATCGAGGGGAAAAGTGGTTGTCAGAACTGGAAGGTCAATATATATTTGGTGATTTTGGTTCTGGTAACATATGGACATTCGATCCCAATACAAGTGAAGTCAAGTTTATGTTAGCATTGACTGACTGGGAGCCCACACGAGAAGAAGGTCTTACTTCTTTTGGAACATCATCAACGGGTGAAGTCTTCATGATGAAACTAAAAAGTAAAGGTCAAGATAGCGGTAAAATATATAAGCTTGCTAAACAAAATAATACTCCAACAGAAATTCCACAACTACTTTCTGAGACTGGAGCATTTGTAAACTTAGAGTCTTTGGAACCAAGAGATGGGATGATTCCTTATACCGTAAATAGCCCTTTGTGGAGTGATTTTGCTGTAAAAGATAGATGGATTGCTCTACCCAATGATGGGAACCATGATACTGCTGAAGAGAAAATTAACTTTTTTGAAAACGATGATTGGATTTTTCCTTCAGGAACAGTTTTTGTAAAGCATTTTGAAGTGCCTTATGACCATAGAGATTCTACTTACACTCGAAAAGTTGAAACTAGGTTTTTTATTATTGACGATTCTGGTCAAGGATATGGTTTGAGTTATAAGTGGAATGAGGAACAAACTGACGCAGAATTATTGACAACTTCGGATAGTATTCGATTTGATGTGATAGATGAATTTGGTCAGGCTTACGCCCAAAAGTGGGAATTTCCTGGGCCCCGTCAATGTAATACTTGCCACAACGGTAATGCTGGCTTTGTTTTAGGAGTTAATACTCAACAATTAAATGGGAACTTGTTATATCCATCAACTAGTCGAATTGCGAACCAATTAGCTACTTGGAACTTCTTACACATGTTTGATCAAGACATCGAGCAAAAAGAAATTTCTGAATATCCAAAATCAGTTGGACTCTATGACGAAAATGCAACTTTAGCAAATAAAGTTATGTCATATCTTGATTCAAATTGTAGTTCTTGTCATGCTCCTTTAGGAGTGGAAGGTGCATTTGATGCACGTTTTTCTACACCATTAAGCGGGAAGAGTTTAGTTGATGCTTTTGGCGTAAGCCATACTTCTCCTAGTGGCTCTCTTATTGTAAAGGCAGGATCAGCACATGAGTCGCTTTTATGGCAGCGAGATGTATCAATAGGAACAGATAAAATGCCTCCACTAGCAAAAAACATAGTTGATAATAAGTGGATTGAGACTTTGACTGAATGGATTAATGGATTAGATGAGCCGTGTTTCGGAGAGTTCGTTTCAAATAAAACATGGAAACAATGGGCGGTTAATGGTTGGGGACCAGTAGAAGTTGATCAATCTGTAAATACAGATTTAGCGGACGATGGGAATAAGTTGACGATAGCTGGGGTTGAATATGAAAAAGGGCTAGGAGTACATGCTTACTCAGAAGTTAAATATGATTTGAATGGAGAATACCTTAGTTTTTCATCGGTAATAGGAGTTGATGATGAGAGTTGTGATGACGCGAGTGTGGTTTTTAAGGTTTTACTCGATAATCGGCAAGTCTACGAGTCAAATGTTATGAAAAAAGGTGACAAAGGGATTTACATCCAAATTGAAACAAAAGGAGTCAATGAAATAAAGTTACAAGTTCATGATGCGAATGATAGTAACGCTTGTGATCATGCGGACTGGGCTGATGCTCGGTTTCATAGAAAATTGGATTCGGATAACGATGGCGTTTGTGATGAATTCGATTTATGTCCTGGTGCCGATGACCGAACCGACCTGAACTCAGATGGAATACCAGATGGTTGTGAAACTATAATCTTAGGAGGTGATCTAGACATTGATGTATATCCTAATCCATTTGTGGATGATTTTACCTTCGAAATTCAAGAAATTGAAAATTTAGTTTTACGAGCGTCTGCTTTTATTTATGACATCAATGGCCAGTTGGTGTATGAGAACCATAGCATTCGTTTTGGAGAACGACAAAATGTAAGTTTATCAATAGGAGAAGGAACTTACTTTTTATATGTAAAAGCAGGTGCATTCAAAGGAACTAAAACACTGTTTAAAGTTGAAGATTAGTTAAATATTCTCACATTTACGACACAATAATTCTTTACGGTTAATAACTCTATGAACGCACAATTAATTCTTTCTTATAAGGACAAATTATCATCTGCTATTCAAGAAAAAATGATTGCGGGTAATACTCAAGAAATCACTTACAAGTGGGATGTGATTCAGTCTTGGAAAGACCATTTTGAACTGGACTACAGAATATTATATACGTCGATTGATAAAGCGTTGAATAATGATTTCAGTCGTAGTTTATGGGATGGAGAAAAGCATTCTATCAAGTCAGGAATACTT
>CAYOIL010000333.1:0-4253 GCA_964403985.1 uncultured Saprospiraceae bacterium | reverse complement strand
GCATGATCCCCTACGACGTCCACTTCAATGACGAGCTGGGGCTCGGGGGCTGGAGCAACATCAACGACGCCCACTGGGAGCCCTGTGGGCACGCTCTCTCCCGCGTTCGCGGTCAGGGGAAGCGCGTGGTGATCACGTTTGGAGCGTGGCACAAGGGCCGCCTGCGGGCCGCGCTTCAGGAGCGGGACGACTGCGTTGAGGTCAATGCCGGTGAGTTGGTGAGCGACGCGCTGCGGGATGCTCGCTAGAGTTCCCGGGCTTCCTTGGGCGCGAGCACAAACGTAGACTCGGGCTCGCCGTTGGCCCCGCGCCGCGCGTAGGTGCCAGCGGGTACCTCGTAGGTCCACCAGCCGTCCTTAGGGCCTTGTTCTGCGACGCGTCCCGCCGCGACCCAGTCATTCAGGGACTCAGGCGCATTTCCGAAGGTCAGGCGCGCTAGGGCGGCGCGCTCCCGGAGCCTCAGCTGAGCCTTACGGTAAAGCTGCACCTCGTTGCGGCCCTGGCGTAGTTCGAGGCTCGGGGTGGGCATCCAGTAGTCGCACGGAGAGAGCTGGATCTCGGCTTGGCTATCGGGATGGAGCACGAATGGCTTCGTCTTACCGTGCTCGTCCGTCTCCTCGGACAGGTAGTGGACCTGGGATTTGGCTGTGTAGAAGTAGAACCAGGTCGAGGGTACGGGCATGCCCCCACAGGTGGCCTCGACGAACGTGGGCGTCCCGGCCCCCATCGTGAGTGTGGGCGGCTCAGTGTTTCGGCGTAAGTCGATAGGTACGTCCATCAGAAACGCGTCTTGGGCCTCGTTCATCGCGACCAAGACGCTCGCATCGCTTGTGAGGTACGAGACCATAGCCTGACCTTCTGAACTAGTGATTCCGGAGCCCGTCCACCCCGTTGTGTTGGGCAGTTGGTACACGCGGAAGGTCACATCAGGCGCGGGGGCCCCGTCGGGCTCGACGAACCTGAGCGAGCCTGGGCGCTGATCCACGACGAGGGTGGTCTCGACGAGACCTTCGACTGGCAGATCTACGCGTTGGGTGACCCAATCCACGGGCAGCTTCTCGGTGGTCGTCATGAAGCTCACCATGGCCGAGGACGAATGAACCGCGGCGCATCGGTAGACACCGTCGCCAGTGACGGGGATGCCGACGGTCTTGCGCTCGTGTCCGTCAGATTGGAACGCAACGCGGATCCAGCATTCGTCGAAGTCGAGGTCCTTAGCAACGTCGCGTTCGATCGCAAGGTCGACTTCGAGGATGCGCGGCTCGTCGAGCTTGATGATGTGTGGCTCGCCGGGCGGCGGGAGGCCCCCGATCAGGTAAAAGACGGACTCGGCGCCGCCTGGGTCCCAGAGCTTCAGGTAGAGCGGCCTTCCGTAGTAGCCGATGGAGAGCCTTGCCTCGCCGTCGGCGTCAAAGCGAACTTGCTCGCCGACGTCGGTGTGGGCGATTCGGTACCGCGACGGGTCAACTCCCGGCCCAAGGCCATCAAGCTCGAATTCGACAACGGTCTCCGCCACGGTGTAGAAGATGGGAAGTGAGACAACGCCGTCACGCCGCGCCTCCTCCTCAAGAAAGCCAGGCATCTCGAAGGTTGCGTCATTCTGGGCGTAGCCCGGCTTGTCGACCGTCAGGGTCCAGCTTCCAGGGGTTGCGCTCTTAAGGGTGACATACCCCGAATCGTCGGTCACGCCGCTGAGACGACGCCTCCCCCACCCCGGCGCGAGGTCGTCGCGCTCGAGCCAAGCGTCGGCGAAGGGGATCGGCTCCTCTGAGTCGCCGTCTTGAAGCTGGAATTGAAAATCGAATGCGAATGGAGCTTGGAGGGTCACCTCCGCGGCTTCACGCTCAACCGAGAGACGAACAGGTGTTCCGATGCCAAGCTCCTCGACGAAGACGGCTGCGACATAGCTTCCGACCTCAAGCTCAATCGTCTGCGTCGACCGTAGCGGCACGTTGATAGCGAGCCGACCCTCACTCCCCTCATCACCAGAGATCAATAGCTGGGCAGTGCCGTTAGGAAGCGGACCCTCGACCACAAACGTGATCGAAAACTGCTGATCCACTGATTGGTCGGCGACCTTGTCATCAGCCGACGGCCCTCCGGCTCCGATTGGAGTAAAGCTTGAAGGCTCTCGGCCAATACCATCAGCCGACGGTAGCGGTGCTAGGTTCGCCGTCACCGCAACTGGTGCTGCCGACTCTGCGGGCGACGCACTGGGTACAGAGGGCTTGGCATCGGTTGTTGGCGTTTCAAGGCGTATGGAAGGACTCACCCGGTCGCTCCCGTCCTGCCGATCCGCGACCCACCAGCTAGCCGCCACGACGGCCCCGATCGCCGAAAGGAAGAAGGCAGATCGGATTCGTATACTGCCCACTAGCCGCCACCGCCCGAAGTACTACCGAGCTTTCCGCCGTTCACACCTCGGCTCGGCGGGCGCCGAGTTGGGTCTCCGACTACGCCACCTGGTTGCTCTTGTATGGTTGGCTCCGACCCAAGGCATACCTCAGTTGATCCGAGACCAATCGCGGCAGCCCACAAGATAATCGGCAACGCTCCGACCAACATTCGAAAGCAAAGTGTGACTAGGGTTATCGGACTAAGCCTCATGCCGACTCCAAGGGTTTCATGGTCAAAGACAGCTCGTTCGCTCGATCGGAACCAAGGGAAGTGAAGAATCGCTCGATTGCCCTACTCGCCTGAATCAATCCAATGCGCGGCGCTAGGGACTCGCAGGATTGACGAAAGCAATCACGAACTGCCTGCGGTTCCTCTTCCAGCAACCTAGTGACAGCAAGATCAACCACTTGTTCACGGCCGACTAGGCTCGCCGTAAGAGCCATTCCAAAGAGCGCCGAGCGGCGAATCGGCGCCATGTCCGTCTGGGACGCTTGCTGGTAGCTCTCAAGGCACTGCTCGAAGGATGCACCGGCTTGGGCTACAACGGCCTTCCACAGGGCTGCAGTGACTCCAAATCCGCTGAGACCGTGGTTCCGAGCCCCTTGATCTGAGCGGTCCCAGGCCGATCGTAGATCGCCCTCCACCGCGAGAACCGCAGCCGCCAGTGCGGTGTTGCGCGGGGATCGCTCGGTCGCGAGCAGCGCATCAGTCAGGAGCATCACCTCATCAGTGCCCAGCCTTCCGGGAGTGCTTGACGACACAAGTACAGCAGGGTGATTTCGTCCCCAGTAGCGCTCGAAACGCCCCTGATTGTCGCGAACGAAGTGATGAGCACGTGGGTGCGCTTCGAGATGGGTCAGCAACACGCGCCGTAGCCGCCGACTTGAGAGCTCGATGGCTCCTACCCTTGCACCTTGATGGACACCAACTTCTAGGGCCCGCTGAAGCTGTGGGGATGAGTCTAAGCTCAGTGCCGAGGTCAACATGCGCCTTCAGCGTGTGCTCGCATCAGGGCTCGCATACTCTCTGCGGGATCGTCAATGTCCATATCCTGACCTGGGGGCATTGCTCGAATCTCCCTGAGTAGGTAGGCGAACTGCGGAGAGTTGAGGAGCTTGACGAAGATGGCGAAGCGTTGGCGCTCCGGTAGCACATGGAACTTCGAGAGGAGCGCGGGAACTGTAGGCTCCTCAACTCCGAACACGATCGCGCAGCGATTGAAGAAGTCTTCAACGTCAGGTTCTGGCCACTCTTTCGGGTCTTCTACGAACTGATGAATTCGAGCGTCGAGGTGGGCCCCCCACTGCTCCACGAGGTGAGTTCCTGTGAGTTCGGCGGCCCCATCCATCGCAGCGAGCGAGAGGAGCGCCTTCCGGCTAACCACGGCGGCTGGAGCGATCATCCCAAGCGCAAATAGGCGCGCTTCAGCGCATTCGATCAGGGCAAGGTGAGGCGTCCAGGCGTCAAGGGGCACAACCAGCGCCCCGATCTCATCGCAGCTGGACCGCAGGACTTGGCTAAGCGTGGATGTGTTTGCGGGCTCTTTCATTGCAGTCGCAGGCTATCACGGACTTGCGAAAGCTGCTATCGCATGCAACCTACGGAAACGCCTTCGGGGCCCCTTACGAGCCGTGAGGGCAGCTAGTGGCCTTCGGGGGCGTCGGGGGGGGCGTCCTGAGTGCATAGCCCGACAAGCGTGTCCGTGAGCGGAAGGACTGAATTCTCAGGATTGGGGCCGTCGCCACCACGAACTAACCGTGGGAACGATCGAGGCGGGTACCCAGTCAGTGTGACCTTCCCGGAGTACACGGACGTGCTCTTTCCTCTCCAGGCCGAGATGGGGTTTGAGATCGTGG
>CAYOIL010000332.1:0-4254 GCA_964403985.1 uncultured Saprospiraceae bacterium | reverse complement strand
TCACACGGCTTCCCAATAGAATTCTTTGTTGGGCCTTCACAAGAGCTTTCAAGTTCATATTTTCTAAATCTAATAGTCTTTGTTACTACAAAGTTCCTACGTGGTTGCTGGTATAACAACTCATGCACCTTCCAACTCTTGCTTGGCTCAATATATAGCCTCCTTGGAAAAACACGAACTGCTCATCCCTTTTGAATAGATTTACGATTAGATTTTCATCACTATAAATCATTCTGCTTTTCATGTAAGCTTTTCTAAAGTAAAGCCCCTTTTCTATCAAAGGTTTTGTTGTTCTTTGGAACATTGATACTATCGGCTTCTAATGTGCCTATTCCGAAAACCCGAGGCTCCACTATCAATGGTTTAGATTAAAAAACAGAAAAATACAATTCCGAGAAGCCGCTATCATAGGCTGACCTAGTATCCTATGTACAAACATAAGTTATTTTGATGCATTTTATGCTCTTTGTAGAATTTGTTTTAAGTATTTTACTATAAAACTAGATCGTCTCCTCTTGATGGCTACTATTTCTTAAAAATAAACTGCATCACCAAAAATGTCATACGGGTGACCCAGTACCTATGAGACATTTGTTAATAATTATTATCGGTAGTTTTCACTTTTTAGGTTTTTAATGCAACAATTTGTCATAAATTTAGTTTAATTTGTAATATTATTGCACAATAAACGTATTCTTCATGATATTAGAGTGTACAATTAAGAATTTCCGCTCATTTAAAGATAAGGCTACTTTAAGTATGTTGGCTGAATCTGGAAAAAGTAAGGAAGACAACATCACTATATCTTCATTGCAAGATAAAAGCGATATTAGAACAATTAATTCCGCTGTTATTTATGGTGCCAATGGTAGCGGAAAATCAAATTTCATTAAAGGGATTGCTGCACTAAAATATTTGGTTTCAGAATCAAGCCACTTTAAAATAGGAAAACAGATCAGTTGTTATGAACCTTTTGAACTTGATATCGATACCATTGATGCCCCAGTCGAAATTGAAATTCAATTTGTCCTAGATGGTGTCAAACATGTTTATCAGATTTCCTATAATGCCGATGTAATTCTTCAAGAAAAACTTTTATTTTATCCACTTGGTTATCCAGCAAATTTATTCGAAAGAGAATTTGTTACTGATAATAATGATTTTTCTCCAGTCACAGCTGGAGGCCAACTTGAAAATAAAAAGATCCCCAATGAGGTATTCAATAATCAATTATTTATTTCTAAGTTTGGTTCAGATTTTCCACATGTTCAACTTACAAATATTTATAAGTATTTAGCTGGCATTGAAGTGTGGAATACTTTGGATAAATTTGATATTCATCATTTATCTCGAAACATTTCAAAAAAAATTTCTCAAAAGGATCAAAGTAAATTTGCGAATAGATTAAATAAATTAGTGAAGGTTGCCGATATAAAAATTGAGGGAATTTTCACAAAGGAATTGAAAGAAGATGATTTTGAATTTCCAGGAGAAATCCCAGAAGATATTAAAGAAAGATTTATTCGTGAAAATAAATTGAGAACATTTACTCAACATAAACTTTTCAAAAATAATGAATTTGTTAAACTAGTGGATTTTGATTTTGCAAGAAAAGAATCAGAAGGAACCAAAGTACTTTTTGCTTTGGGAGGAATTATTTTAGAAACATTAGAGACAGGTGGAGTGATTTTTTTTGACGAACTTGACAATAGTCTTCATCCTAAATTGATTAAGTTTTTAGTCAGGCTTTTTAACAATACTGTTACCAATTCGAAAGGGGCACAATTGATTTTCGCTACGCATGAAGTAACCCTTCTTGATAAAAAAACTTTTAGGAAGGATCAAATTTGGTTTACACAAAAATCTAAGTTTGGTTGCTCAGAACTTTATTGTGCTAAAGAAATTGAAGGTTTGAGAGACGATACAAATTTTGAACTTTGGTATAGGACTGGGAAATTTGGTGGTAACCCTAAAATTAAAGAAGTAGAATTTATTTTTGAAAATGCCTAGAACTCCAATAACATCAATTTATATCATCTGTTAAGGTCGAAACACAGAACCCATTTATTTGGAAAGAATAAAGGAAGAGGTAGAAGATGAAAACTTTTTGGCAATCAGTATTTATCCTGAAAAGAATGATAAGAATAACAAGTCTGATCCGATTGGGTTAATAAATGAAGCCATTCAAAGCAAGTCTGATTTTGATGAAATTTATGTTGTCTACGATAAAGATGGTTACACAAAACATAAAGAAGCATATGATCTGTTGGCAGGTCACAGAGATAAGATTCATTTAGTTTTTTCGAGTATTTCATTTGAAACATGGATTTTATTACATTTTGAAAGATGCTCCAATGATTATTCTAAGTCACAAGATATTATAGAACAAAAATTAGTTGGTGGGCCAATCCATTTATCAACTTATGAAAAAAGAGGTGCTTTCGACTTATTTCCTCTGATTAAGGATTACACTAATCAAGCTTTGATTAATGCTGCTTGGTTAAGACATGTTCAGAGGATTCCAATTAATGAAAACCCTTTCTATGAGATAAATCCGTATACAGATGTAGATTTCTTAGTTAAAAGGCTATTTGAGATTCCAAATAATTACTTCTTTATTGGCAAAGGACATAGTATTAAACTAAATTCTATAAACATTTCTTTGTTAAATGAGGAAGATCAATTATCTATTATTATTGTTAATGAGAAACCTATAAGTTTTACAACTAATGAAATTTCTTTTTATAGTGATGATGAATTTGAAAATAAAATTGAAATAAATTCATCAATCTTGAACCCAAACCAATCAATTAATCTATATTTTGATAATGTAGTGGCTATGAAGTTCGAAAGTAACTTTATTTTCTTTGATTTGATCTAATCTAATTGCCGACAACAAATAATGACATGCAGAGGTCGACCGAAGTAAGCCTTACGTCATATCTTATTTTTAAATGCTGGCCTTATTTTAAGCACTTGTTTATTTCTTGAATAAGCTTTGTGAATTGCTCTCTTTCCAATTCTGTTAAGTTGCTAGAGTCATTTTCTCTTGCCTACTCTCCTTTCCGATCACGATCAGGTTATGGGCATCCCAAGTTTGCTATTGAATAGCGGCTCCATTTAGCGCCGCCGTGAATGTGGCTACCTTGGCATTTTTCTCTCACAAAGTTGCATAATCGCAAAAGGCAGTGCGAACCAGCAAAAAGCTACCCATGGTACATTAGATCACTTTGGGATGCGCCCATTTCGCAGAATGGGGGGAGAAGAAGACGTTGCTTAAATTAAACCAATCGGCATAAACAATCCTCTATTTCACAGGAGTCAACACAATATTCCTATACTCTACTGGACCATGATCACCTTGCAACATCAATGGCCCAGGCATTCCTTCATTAGCATCAAGCGCCCCACCCGTAATGCCTGGAATCACTTGATCAACAATGATCGCTTTTCCGTTTGCAACAACCGTAACTCGATTTCCGATTAAAGTAATATCATAGGTTTGCCATTGACCAGCGGGCTTCGCCGCCATTTCATTTGGTACTATAAAACCGTAGATTGCCCCAAATTGAGTGGGTCCTGCCGCTTTACCATAATCATCAGAAACTTGCACCTCATGCCTTCCGCGTAGGTATACCCCACTATTACCATCTTTAGGATATCTAAATTCAATGTGTAATTTAAAATCAGTAAATTTTTCTTTCGTTACTAAATTTACGCCCGACTTGGGACTGGTTAATATTTCATTGGTAATGGTCCATTGGGAATCTTCAGTAATAATCCAATCGTCCATGGTCTTCCCTATAAACAGATATTTAGCTGCAGCCCATTTTGGCTCTGGGTTATACGCTAATTTTGGCTGACGCACTGCAGTCCATGCATATTCTTTATCATCCGTATAGATCATGGTCCCCTTCAATTCATCTCCCAATACTTGAAAGGTGATCTCCATGTTATGACCAAGGGGTTCCCATTGTCTCGGAATTTCAAAATGATAAGCATCTCCAATTTTTTTTATTTCTGATATTGGCCTTGCACTCCCAAAGGCATATACAAATCTACCCACTAAGGTTTCATAACCTGACTTGGTTACTTCTAGCCAAGATGGAAGAATTTCTTCTTCTACCTCCATTGAAATATCCCAGCGGCCTAAAATATTTGAATCGTATTTTTGGGCGAAGGTGTTGGTTAGGCATGTGAAAATGAAAGTGCTTAGGAGTAATGTTTTTAAGTGATTCAAAGTATTTGTTTTTT
>CAYOIL010000331.1:0-4261 GCA_964403985.1 uncultured Saprospiraceae bacterium | reverse complement strand
GGTAGAGCACTGCTTTCGTAAAGCAGCGGTCACGGGTTCAAATCCCGTCTCTGGCTCCATTCCAACCCTCTCGGGCGAGAGGGGTTAGGCCCGCCAGCGGCGCAGGCCGGCAGACAGCAACGCGTAGAATCACAGGTAGTCGCTACCTGGTCGCGCGTAGAACCCCAACAGAGGTTCCGCTGTCATGACCCCCAGCTCCAGCAAGCAACAGGCGCAGATGCGCCGCAAGTCGACCCCTGTCCAGTGGCCGATCCTCGGTGAGCCGTTGCGGCTTCACTCTGGGAGCGGTCAGGCTTACTTCCTGCTGCCACCGGGCCCGGGGCAGCCCAAGCGTCGCTACTACCAGGGGCACTTCTTCGAGGAGGGGCGCGAGGAGCCCTCGCCCCGGACCTTAGACCGTGCCGCGCGGTGGCTCGCGGCCTATCGGCGTGCTGGAGGCGCTCCTCTGGACGCTGAGGACGCAGACTCCATCACCCTCGCAGAGGTGGTGGATCGATTCCTCACGAGCCTAGAGCGGCGCGGAGAGAGCACTTCTGAGCTAACGCACTACCGGATCGCGCTCAGCCAGGCGATTGAGGTCTTCGGCCGCAGCCCTGCGGCAGCTTTCGGGCGCGCTGAATTGCGCGCAGTGGCTGAGGAGATGGCCAAGTCGAGGCGGTGGGGGCGGCGGACGCTGAACGCTTACCTCCAGCGAATCAGGCGCGCGCTCCGCGAAGCTGCCCACCAGGGGCTCGTACCCATCGAGGTCTCGACGCAGCTCATCGACCCCAAGGGCATCAACATCTCAGCACGCGAGGCTCGGGCGTTCGATCTGCCTGAGCCACGGGACGTCAGGCCCGTGAGTGCCGCCGTGATCGACGCAACTTGCGAAGAGCTGCCGCAGACTCTTGCTGCGCTCGTGAGGCTTCAGAGACTTACAGGGGCACGCTGTGGCGAGCTGGTCCAGTTGACGGCGGGCCTCATAGATCGAGAGCCTGAGTTGCCGCCGGGGGCACCAGCCGGTGTTTGGACCTTCGAGCCCCCTGAGCACAAGACCGCTGACCGAGGTCAGTCGCGCACCATCTACATTGGACCCGCGGCTCAGCGACTGCTCGGACCGTTCATTCTCAAGACGCAAGGGCCGGATGAGCCGGTCTTCGCCACTCGGGAAGGTCGGCCCTATTCGACTCGCTCGGTCACCCAAGCTATCAAGAGAGCATGCGCTCGGGCCGGTGTCGAGAAGTGGACCGCTCACCGGCTCCGTCACACGGCTGCGACTGAGATCCGCCGTCAATACGGGATCGAGGGCTCCCGCGTCACTCTAGAGCACAGTGACGCAGCGACAACGACGATCTACGCGGAGCGGGATCGAGCTGCTGCATTCAAGATTGCGTCGGAGGTCGGGTGATGCGCTCTCTACAGAATTCGCAGGGGATCGAAGCACAGCCGCGCTTTCTCTACTCGATGGAGCCTGATCACTCCATCGTGGGCGACCGCGTTGCAGCTGAGCGATGGCCTGGGACCCTTCGAATCGGTGCCCAGAAGATCCGCCTTTCCTACGGGTGGACTGTCGCTCTCACACTGATCGTCGAGAGCAGGTCCTCAGATCCAATACGCGCGAAGCAGTTGGTTCCCTCTGCCTACGGCTCGGCGGCTTCCGCACGGAAAGAGCTGTGTAGGCTGCGCCGCTTGATCGAATCGGAGTTGCCTCAGCTAGCGGGGCTGATCCGAAGCCGTCTTGGCGCTGACTGTGGATACTGGCTCGATCGCGATATTCAAGTGCGTCAGCGTCGGGTTGTTGAGTGAGGCAGTCAATCGTCGAGCATTGGAGGTCTCCGTCATCTTGGCTGTGAGCAGGCAGTGGGTGGGTGGGGCCGTCAGCCACCGTTCTCGCTAGCGCCCTTTGTGCTCTCCGCACCACTATTCTTCGCATTCCGTACCGCCTTCAGGAACCTTCCCATGTCCCTGCGCGAACAAACGAACGTGTCGCCCACTTGACTTTGAACGAAGGCCCGACGGCCGAATTTGAACTGCGGATTCACCCCTAGTTCCGCCGTGTTCTCGAATGAGAAGCGTACGACGACCGATTCCCAGGGCCCGAGGCGGCGTGGCCAGCTGCCACCATCTACGGGGCTGGGGTCTCGGGTTATGAATGAGATGACGTGCTTGCCCCAGCGAAAGAACCAGTTTCGGCGGCCCTCGAACCCAGTTTGAGCAGTCGTCACGGGGACGAGCCCGACGTTATGAATCTCAATCCACACTTCCAGTCCAAGGTCATCTAGGGTGCCATCATGCCCTTCGCCCACAAGGCGTTTTACTGAAGGTCGGACCAGGACTCGCGGCCGACTCTGGGCGCGTTGTGAAATCGTATTCAGGACGCCGAGTACGAGGCCTCCAATGCCACTCGCGACGCCCACAGCGATCCCGAGTGATTCAAGTGTTGAGAGATTTGCCATTAGCTCTCAGGGTACGCCGCCCGCCCGGGAGTATTCAGTCTTCAAGCATTGGAACCGTGCGCGAGCTGACGCGCAAAAATCCTGTCCAACGTTCGAACTGGGGGCGCGAGTGGCTCTAGGCTCGGTCTCGAACTACAAGCCCGAGTTTCCAGGCCCTTGGACTAGTCTCGGAGGAGGTGCCGCGACGCAGCCTCCAAGCCTCTGTCTGGTGTTGCGCAATACGTCCGGATGCCCCAGCGAGCGGATTCTCAGCGGGATCGTCGGTTGTCTTTCCCATCTGCTTTAGATAGCTTCGACGAGAACACTCTACAGTCAGAGGACGTATGGAAAAAATCACAGCAAGTGCGGAAACGCTGATGCGGCAGGCCGGAATGACGGCAGCCGAGTACCTAAGCAAGGCCGTCGACGAGATCGACTCGCAATTCGGAGAGGGATTCTCCAAGTCCCACCCCGACCTCGTAGGCGCATTCATGAGAACAGCGGCTCTGGACTTTGCGTCGGCAGGCATCACTTCAGCGATTCAGGACTTGGCTGAGGCGCAACGGGAGAATGCTGAGGCCCGAAGGGCCGACTAGCCTTCTGGACATGATCACGGTAGGAGAGCTTCATGTCACACTTTCAGCCCTGCCATTCTTCGGCACAGTCTGGGAATTCGCCCAGAGCGCGACGGCGCATGGGGCAAGCGTAGCGCAGCTAAGCTGGACAGTCTGGACCCTTCTCTGGCAGAGGGGCTCTCAAGGTGCATCAGGGGCCGTCGAGCGACAACGGGGTACGCCTACCCTGTTGGTCCTTCACCATCGATAGAGCAGACCAGGTCTAGGCTCGTCTAATCTGCTCTCTTCAGCGTTGTTGACGTCGCGAGGGGGGTCGTGACGCCAGCCTTGCATGAGCAGGCGTACTGGGGGGGTCGATTAAACTGAAATCGCTGGCCGTCCGCGGGTTTCTGGAGGGAAGGATGGCGTTAGTCTGCTGGTTCTCTAATGCTTTCATGCCTTTCGTCCGCCCAGAAGGAAGATGTACGATGGGTGTCATGTCGTCGCCACAAGTAGGCAACCGGAATATTCAACGGCCCTGATCCATGAAGTGTCCCCATTGCCTAGTTGAGATTCACGAGTCTTGGACGCGCATTGGTGGGTTTAGTGATGGCGACGGTAGTTGGAGCGTAGAGGTCTCCACTTGCCCAGCTTGCAATCGAGCCACTGTTCTGCACCAGCGCTACAGCCAAACGCGTACTAGCTACACGATCGAAGAGGAAGTCCAAGTGCGACCGATCGGTTCGGCGCGTCGTCCAGCGCCGACCGAGGTTCCCGCGGAAATGGCTGAGGACTACGACGAAGCCTGCAAGGTCGCGCCGTTCAGTCAGAAAGCCGCTGCCGCTCTCGCCCGAAGGTGTTTGCAAGCGACGCTACACGCACGTGGTATCAAGAAGCCCAACCTCGCGGGGGAAATCGACGAGTTCATCAATGCACCGTCAACGCCTTCCCACCTTGCTGAAAGCGTCGACGCTATTCGAAATATTGGCAACTTCGCCGCGCACCCGATGAAGAGCACCCAGTCAGGACAGATCTTGGCTGTTGAGACTGGAGAGGTTGACTGGATGCTCGATGTGCTAGAGGAGCTTTTTGACTTCCAGTTCGTGCAGCCCACCAGAGTCAAAGCCAAGCGAGCAGCTCTCGATGCCAAGCTTGCAGAAGCGGGCAAGAAGCCGATGAAGTGAAGCCTCCCAGAGCCGGGCGGGCTACCGTCGCCTGAGCCAATCCGGCAGCACCCACACTCGACGGCGGCTCTCTTCGCTGCGGGGCCTACCACTTTTTTGACACGATCGT
>CAYOIL010000330.1:0-4272 GCA_964403985.1 uncultured Saprospiraceae bacterium | reverse complement strand
CACACTGTCCTTGTTGCAGATGGACAGACATGGTAGTAGGTGTAAAATATTGATCTAGAATACTATCCATAGAGCAAGAAACGAATGAAAACAAACCATGCCCTCAGGGTGGTTTGTATGCGTAGGGAAAAGAATGATATATGTAAGGTTTTTCGGTGCTTTTCTACGCACACATATATACATATTTTTTTGTATTTTTCAAGGGATAGTGCATGATGAGACTAGAAGAATCTAGTGTAGAAAAGGGTTTTCAGAAATTTGTGTTTTTGCTATATCATGTCTATACTTAGTATATGAAACCACACACTACAGATAAAAGAACATATGTAGAAAGAATAATGACTGATGTGCTGCACGCAGGGGAGCATTTTGTGTATAGTCAGGATCCTGTATATGCAGCTAGAGAAGAGTATATTAGTGCTCATCATGATTTTGAAAAAAACATACATGTACTTTGTTCTAGAGAAGATCGACATGGAGCCTGTGTGCTTCTAGAGTCATACCTTAGTGATCTAGAGAATCGTGAAATAGCTTATAAAGAATGGGAAATACAAGGACATCATACTACTTTGCAAGATGATATGCATGATGATCTAGAAATGCTAATCGAGAATCCTTCGGCATTACGTATTACGAGAGAGAAAATAGATGCTCGAGATCATATTATGGAGGCGATGCATACGACATCGTGAAGTGAGCTGGATCGTCGCTTGTATGTCTGGCTGGATCGAGCAGAGTTGGTGGTGGTATGCGTTATTTTCTGGATATTCTTGTTGATGATAGCAGGCGTGCTGCCGCAGGATGATAGACATCGGCATTTATTTGTGTTTATAGGTGTATTGGGTACAGCGATGTATCTCTTGAGAAAGACTAAACATAAGATATGATTGCTCGTAGTCATGCTCTTAGTAATAAGCATGATTCTTGCTATTCCCGCATTGACATAGCCATACATATTGGTATACGTGAAGTAATCAAAGCTATATTTTACTTTTTTGTACAGTACGTATCATGAAAAACTATTTACTAGTACTGAGTCTTGTTTTCTTATTTCAGGGTGTGACGCGATGATTTGTAGATACCGTATGTAATGGCGCAGATGGTGGTATAGACGCTGGTATTATCTTTCTAGATAGTGCACAGGATAAATTTATAAAATGTTACGATAGTCATGTCTTGCAGCCAGTAGGAGGGTCATTGATCTATACTGATACAGTGGATGATATCGATACGAGCAAACAACCTCCATATATTTCAAATGCACTACAAGCTATCTGATACTCAGCAAGCTATGGTGATGTCTATGGATATAAGAAATTGCTAACGAAACAAGACGAAGAGCTTGTCTTCGGTACTGCATCTATACCAGGAGTAGAGGCGACAACATCTCCACAGCAATATATCATGCGAATATTACTTGCATTACTAGCATTGCTGGGTCTTATGACACTTTCTCGTAGAAAACATACATAAAACATACTACCTTTCTCCGCTATGCTACTAGAAAAATCTATCGTTTCGTACGATAGGTTTTTTTTCATCTCCATTTTTTGACACAGAGGTGATTTGTATGTATACTTTGTCCAAACGAATATTTTTTACTTGTGTTATGTTGTATTTATGAATCTTGTGTATCGCTTGCTGACGCTGTGTGTATGTGCAGGCTTTGTTATGTTGTATGTTCTAGGTCCTGTTCCTGTGGTACAGGAAAATGATACTAGTGTACATCAGGCCGCAGATAAAACTCTCTCTGTTGACGATCTTCTCGTGGCTGAGCCAGAGGAAGAAGAAGAGGAGTATACAGAAGTAGATATTGCTGTCGCACCTACAAAGGATACTGCAGCACAGTTATTTACAAACCCTGAAGGGTCAGATGAAGGCATATATGGTGTCTATGAAAAACTGTGAGAAGGATATGAAGAGAGAATGGCATCTGGTATGCCACTAGATATGTTGTTGCCAGAAGGTGAAGGACAAGAAAGAGAAATTACTATTACTACACGTGATGAGACAGGTACGCCTATAGAGGGAGTATTTGTACACTTCTGGGGTGCTGTGGCAGGAGTAAGTGATGCTGCTGGTGAAGTACAGGTGAATACAACGATCCCTGCATCGCACAATATATTCCATATTACTGCTCGTAAATCAGGCTATTCACCTGCATTTACAAACTTTAATGCGCTTCATGTGAAATCTAAAACGATAAAATTGACACTAGCGTTACATAGTGGTACAGCAAAGATTGTGAACACGAACACGGAAGATCTTCGTATTGCCGAATCAGATCTCTCACTTGTTGTAGAAGATGATTGTCCTGTACATACTGTAGAAGGAGATTGCTATGAAGGAGATATGACAGTAGAATATAATTTTATTGCTGCTGATCAGGCAGAGGAAGTAAGTATTCCTTTACAAGCATTAGTGAATGGAGAAGTGAAACGTTTGACATCGAATGGTATGGCGTTTACTGATTTCTTTAGTGCTGATGGTGAGTATCTTAGCTATGGAGATGCTTCTGGAGAGATTTGCTACACAGTTCCTGAAGAACAGATGCAGACATGGAATGAAAGAATGAAATGAGAAGAATCTCAGGAATGATACCGATGGTTCGATAGATCTATCGGCTACTGGAAATATGATGCTGACGCACAAGTAAGTATTGTAGATGATCAGTTTTGTGTAACTACCTCACGTATTTATTAGAAGTTACTATATAAAATCCTTTATTTGTTTGCATGATAATGATGAAAAAATTAATGTATCTGTGTATGTTTGGTATACTCATACTTGTTCAGTCGGCTGTGTCTGTACACGCGAACTGGGATGACCTGCAAGATAGTGTGCGAGAGGCGTGTATAAATGCAGATCGAACATTTGCAGTTGATATTCCCCTGAATGGTGTATGTGATGGAAGCTCGTCTCAGGAGACGAACCTTACTATAACACTCGATGGCTTGGAACAGTATCTTTGGGTAGAATCTCCAGACCGAATTGTAGATATAGAATACCAAGCAGATACGCTATTCATTTCGAAAGATTTTTTCACGAATGATATGGATGGTATTCCATATGATGAGAATGGTAATCCTATATTCGAAACAGAACTGGCACTTTCTATAGAATCATTCTATATAGAATGAGCAGTAGAAGATGCACTGGATGATCTGTATGATGATGGATTGATTACATCTGAGCAGATGAATGAGATTCTTACATATGTGGATGGCCTTACTGCAAATGCTACTATTTCTATAGACATGGTGGTCAATCCAGATCTGAATGGCATGCCAAATAATCCAGTGTGTATAGATCTGGAACTTGATGATCTTCTTGATCTAGATCCTATAGAATATGATAGCTGTGACTGTGATGCAGCAGACTATGCTGATGTAGATGGTGACGGTGACCTAGATAGTATGTGTTGTCCTGAAGGATATACGACTGATGATACGAATGGTGATGGCATCAATGAATGTCTCCATCCTTGTGAGACAGATGGACTATGCTCACAGCAATGTAATGAAAAACATTGTAGTGATGGAACTATGTGTTCTACGAGTGCCCAATGTCAGCATCTTCTCTGAAGTAATGACAACGATCAGTACTGGAAAAACGAAGCTCAGAAAAATTATTATGCGACACTATGTACTATAAGACCAGAATTTCTTCCTAGTGACTGTGGTGGAGCTATAGCATGTCCTGATGATATAGATGATCCTGACTGTGATGATTGTAGTGATACAGATGCTGATGGCGTGTGTGATGAAGATGATAACTGTATAGATGTATCAAACCCAGATCAGACAGATACAGATAACGATGGTACAGGAGATGTGTGTGAGGAAGAAGAATGTGCGGATACAGATGAGGATGGAATCTGCGATGACGATGATAACTGCGTAGATGATCCGAATATGGACCAAGAAGATACGGATGGTGATGGAATAGGAGACGCGTGTGAAGAGTGTACAGATAGTGATGATGATGGTATCTGTGATGAAGTAGATAATTGTGTAGATACAGCAAACCCAGATCAAACAGATACAGACAATGATGGTACAGGCGATGCGTGTGACGAATGTACAGATAGTGATGATGATGGAGTATGTGATCCAGATGATAACTGTGTAGACATACCCAATAGTGATCAAGAAGATGCTAATAATAATGGCATAGGAGATGCATGTGAAAACTGTTCAGATGCAGACGATGATGGCATCTGTGATGAAGTAGATAATTGTGTAGATACAGCAAACCCAGATCAAACAGATA
>CAYOIL010000329.1:0-4295 GCA_964403985.1 uncultured Saprospiraceae bacterium | reverse complement strand
CAGAGTCAATCATTAATAACATCTCAAGTAAATTGTCAGCTGGAGCAAAGGTAGATTGTATGAAAAATACATAGCGCCCTCTAACAGATTCATTGATTATTACTTGCATTTCCCCATCACTGAATTTTTTAGTGTCAAGTGATCCTAGATCATAGCCATAGTGGTCACTAATTTGATTGGCTAAATATTTAGAACCTGTTCCAGAGAATAATTTTACTTCGAGCATTTTTAAGATTGAATGAGATATAAAATATTGCGTAAATATATAAAGTTAAAAAGGATAGAACATCATACTTTTAAAGTGATTGAACTATTTTTTTTGTTGTATTTGTGTCTCCCATAGTGTAATAGTGTAAACAAGGTACATTTGCTTCTTTCAGTTCTTTTGATTGTTGAATACACCATTCAATTCCTATTTCCTTTATATCTGTTTTTGATTTTGCCTTAAGGACTTCACTTGCCAATTCATCTGGCATATCAATGAAAAACCTTCTAGGAATAGAATTCAACTGATAATCACGAGTCAAAGGCTTTAGACCTGGAACAATTGGTACGTCAATTCCTGCTTTTCGACAAGCATCCACAAATTTGAAATATCGCTTATTGTCAAAAAACATTTGTGTTACAATATAATCCGCACCTGCTTCAACTTTCTTTTTTGTAAAGGCAATATCAACTTCTAAATTTGGTGATTCAAAGTGTTTTTCTGGATACCCTGCAATCCCGATGCAAAATTCAGATTTTGATCCATTTTCTATGGAGGCATCTAAATAAACACCTTTATTCATATCCGTAATTTGATTGACCAAATCTACCGCATATTTATGTCCATTCGGCTCAGGAATAAATTTATCTTCAAAATGTCTAGCATCACCTCTTAATGCTAATACATTATCAATTCCTAGAAATTTTAAATCTATCAGAGCATTTTCTGTTTCCTCGGTTGAAAATCCGCCACATATTAAATGTGGAACAGCATCAACACCATATCTATGCATTATTGAAGCACATATACCAACGGTTCCTGGTCTTTTGCGAATGGCAGTTTTCTCATAGTATCCGCTTTCTCGTTTGTTATAAACGAATTCTTCTCTATGATAAGTTACATCTATAAATGGAGGCTTAAATTCCATAAGAGGATCAAGACTCTTGAATATTGAATCGATACTTCCGCCTTTTAAAGGAGGAAGAACTTCAAACGAAATTAGTGTTTCGTTTTTAGCATTTTTAAAGTGATCTGTGACTTTCACTTGTATTGGTTGAGATTGAAAAAGGCAAATATAATTATATACTCGACTTATACCGTTTTTTAATAAAATATTGGCTTACGAAAAGCAAAGCTTTTCTTGCCCAAAAGTTATGTTGAATAAAAAGTGGAAAATGTATGATAAAGCGTCACTAATACACTAAGCCTATAATTAGTACATATTTAAAAAAAGTTTGATTTTTTGAAAAAAAGTGAAAATGGATAGTACTTTTTAATTTCACAATATAGAAAGTTTGCAATTTGTCTAAATGACCAAATATATGATAACAATTTTATGGTTTTAAAGGTAATGTGCGCACCATATTATATCGTGTGAGTTTTATTTCGTAAAATATTTTTTTGAATTTTGCGTAATTATTAAAAGAAAGTGCTGATTATCTTTTTGAGTTTTTAAACATCTGAATGAACTAATTATTTTGCTTTTTAAAAATAATATTCAGAGGTGAAAAAAGATATTTTGCAAACTAAATTATATCGAATGACATCTAATACATTCAAATTCGGAAACGAATCTACTTTGACTTGTAAAGAAATTCACTGGAATTTATCGTCAAAAGAACTCACCAAAGGATCATTGAATTCTAATCAAGGGATTTTATCGGATAAAGGAGCCCTAGTAATAAATACTGGCGAATTTACAGGTCGATCTCCTAAAGACAAGTTTGTAGTAAAAGATGAAATTACATCTTCTAAAGTTGATTGGAATGAAATCAATCAATCGATAACAAATGAGGGTTTTAGTAAGCTACATTCAGATATGCTTGAATTTGCCGAGTCTAAAGAGTTATATGTTCAGGATGTTTATGCTTGTGCAGATTCTAGATATAGATTAAATGTAAGAGTTGTAGCACAATTTCCATGGAGTTGTCAGTTTGCTCACAATATGTTTTTAAATGTAACAAGTGAAGAATTAAAAGATTTTACACCAGAGTGGACAATTTTATGTTTGCCAGAATTTATGGCTGAGCCTACAATTCATGGTACAAGACAACATAATTTCACAGTTGTTAATTTTACTGAAAAAATGGTAATTATTGGTGGAAGTGGATATACAGGAGAGATTAAGAAAAGTATTTTCTCTGTGTTGAATTACACATTGCCTATGAATGAAAATGTGCTACCTATGCATTGTTCAGCTAATGTGGGAAAAAATGGAGATACAGCAATATTCTTTGGTTTATCAGGAACTGGAAAAACGACATTGTCTACTGATCCAAATAGAAAACTAATAGGAGATGATGAGCATGGGTGGTCAAAAGAAGGAGTTTTTAATTTTGAAGGAGGATGTTATGCGAAATGTATTAATCTGAGTGAAGAGAAAGAACCTGAGATCTTTCACGCAATAAAAGAAGGAGCAATTCTTGAGAATATTGGTTTTCACGGAGAATCAAATGTGCCAGATTTTGATAACACGAAAATAACACAGAATACACGAGTTTCTTATCCTATTCATCACATTGAAAATATAATGAAGCCCTCAGTGGGAGGACATCCTAAGAATATTTTCTTTTTAACATGTGATGCTTTTGGTGTATTGCCTCCATTGTCTAAGTTGAGCACAAACCAAGCTAAGTATTACTTTTTATTAGGATATACGGCGAAAGTTGCAGGTACCGAAGCTGGAGTTGTAGAACCTCAAATGACATTCTCTTCTTGCTTTGGAGCACCGTTTTTACCTCTTGCGCCTGCATATTATGCAAAGATGTTGGGGCAGAAAATGGAGGAACACGATACGAATGTATGGTTAGTAAATACAGGATGGACAGGAGGAAGTTATGGTGTAGGAAATAGGATTAAATTAAGTTATACTCGAGCGCTTATACAAAGTGTTTTGAATGGAGAAATGAATAGGAAAGAGTTTTATACGGAATCATTTTTTGGACTTGACATCCCCCAGTCATGTACAGGAATTCCTTCCGAGATTTTAAATCCTCAAAATAATTGGGATAATAAAGACGAGTATAAAGCAACTGCTAGCAGATTACTTGATGCATTTGATAAGAATTATCAATTGAATCACACAAAAAACAAATTGGAATTAGTTACAAATTAGAAAATCCCCAAAAAATCCAATTGAAAAAAAACTAAATTTGTTTTATGAGCGAAATTGTAACACTTGATGAATTCATTATCCGAAGGCAAAATGATTTTCAGTATGCGACTGGAGAATTAACAGGATTGTTAAGAGATATAGGAGTTGCAGCAAAAATTATTAATAGGGAGGTGAACAAAGCCGGCTTATTAAATATTTTGGGAGCTGTCGAAACGGAAAATTATTCAGGTGATGTTGTTCAAAAATTGGACCTTTATTCCAATGAAAAGTTAATTGACTGCTTAAAAAATAGTGGAGAATGCTGTGGAATAGCATCTGAAGAAAATGAAAATTTCATTCCTATAGAGGGAGTAAATGGAAAGTCGGGAAAGTATGTAGTAGTTTTTGATCCATTGGATGGTTCTTCTAATATTGATGTAAATGTTTCAGTAGGGACTATTTTTGGAATTTATAGAAGAAAGTCTAGTGAAAACGAACCTGTACAATTAGAGGATTTTCTTCAGAAAGGTTCGGAATTAGTTGCCTCAGGTTATGTACTCTATGGAACTTCAACTCTTCTAGTATATACGACAGGAAATGGAGTTAATGGATTCACTTTGGATCCTACAATTGGTGAATTTTGTTTGTCTCATAAAAACATAAAAATACCTAAACGTGGAAATTATTATTCCGTAAATCAAGGCTATTATTTAAAATTTGACGTTGAAATGAGACGTTATATTGATAATTGCTGTGATGAGAATTTGAGGTTGAGATATATAGGGTCGATGGTTTCGGATATTCATCGAATCTTATTTCAAGGTGGTATTTTCCTTTATCCAAATACTAGAAAATATCCTCATGGTAAGTTACGACTATTATACGAGTGTAATCCTTTTGCACTTATTGTTGAACAAGCAGGAGGAAAAGCAATGACTTGTCAATTGGAAAGAATATTGGATTTACCTCTTAAGCAATTGCATCAGCGAGCAACAG
>CAYOIL010000328.1:0-4295 GCA_964403985.1 uncultured Saprospiraceae bacterium | reverse complement strand
CATATAAGTTGAGTTCAAAAAGATTTTCTTACGATTTAGATGAGGCAGGTGATGCTTTTGTGTATGAAACGATTGTCCCTTCTATTCGTTTTTCACTTGATCATGGAAATGCAAGTTTATGGAAAAGTGCAATAGAATTGAAACATACATTTGCAGAGTGGGGAAGAGATGAAAGAAGTGGAGACGGTAATTACACCAGATTAATCTATGAGGGCAAAAAGAACTCAGCTTTGTATCCCATGAATTTTCACGTTGGATTGGAAAATATGGTTTATGATGATGATTTTCCTTTTACTCCAGAGAAAATAAAGTCATTAAAACTTGATGGCCATTTTAAGCAAAGCTTTGAGTTTAAGAAAAACAGAGTATTTAATGTAAGAGTTTTTGGAGCATTCTTTCCTTTACGAGCAGATGTAAGCTCAACTGTTAGGAATAAAACATTTGTAGGAAATAACAATATAAATCTTATTCATAATGGACAAGCTGATCATGCATTTGAAGGATTTTTCTTTGGGCGGACAGAACAGCTCGGTGCATTAGACAATCAAATTGTATTAAAAGAAGGAGCTTTTAAGTTAGCGAATATAGGCCCAGGAAATCTAGGTCAATCCGATCTTGGTGCATTTGCAATTAATATCGATACATCACTACCCTTTGATATTATTCCTCAACAGATTAAATTATATTTTGATTACGGAAGTTATTACATATCAAGGTCATCAAGTGGAGGAGACTGGGAAAGTATATATAGTGGAGGAGTGATGGTGCAATTGTTTGATTTTATGAATGTTTATGTACCTGTATACTCGAATAATACGGTCAGATTAAATCAAATTTCAGGAACTACTTTTTTAAATCAAATTAGCTTTACTTTTGATTTGAACAAAGTGGATATTATTGATTTATATAACAACTTCAGGATATAATATTTTTTGGGCTCGAGCCCAATTTTTTTAAAATTCTTGAACTTAAAGTTTAATATTCTATTGATTATAGAATATATTTAAACCCGAAAGGAGCATTTGAAAAGTGATTTTTTCTGTTACAAAAAACGGGTACAATTAGAAAAATAAAGAAATGACATTATCAAAAGGAGATAAAGCTCCAGATTTTAACTTGTATTCTACAGAGAAGAATGAAGTACAACTTGCTGATTATAAAGGAAAAAATCTAGTAATTTTATTTTTTCCATTGGCATTTACTGGAGTATGTACGGCAGAATTATGTACAATACGGGATAATTATTCTGAATATGAGACGTTGAATGCAGAGGTAATAGGAATAAGTGTGGATTCTCTTTTTACGCTTGAGCAATTTAAAAAAGCTGAAAATTATAATTTCACTTTATTGAGTGACTTTAATAAAGAAGCTTCACGGTCGTATGGGACAATATATGATCAATTTGTACTAGGAATGAAAGGTGTTTCAAAGCGTTCTGCATTTGTTGTTGATAAAACGGGAATTATTCGTCACGTTGAAGTGTTGGAAGATGCAGGCCAATTACCTAGTTTTGATGCGATTAAGGAAGCCCTAAGTAAATTAAATTAAAGTATGACAAGTATATACAATAGCACAGATACAGAAGTCTTAGAGGATGTTGATGTATTGTTGGATGTAGATTTCGGATCACAGTTAGTGGTTTATAACGATGATCACAATACATTCGATTGGGTGATAAAGTGTTTTGTAGAAGTTTGTAATCACACGCATGAACAAGCGGAACAGTTATCAATGTTAATACATTATAAAGGAAAGGCTTGTGCTAAGACAGATGCTTTTGATGTGCTTAAGCCAATGAAAGACGCTTTGTGTGAGAGAGGTTTATCTGCTGTTATAGAATCTACAAAAGAAAATTCATGATACCTTATCTGGGGGATGAACTTATATTTCCTTCAGCCGAATATACAACACCAAGAGGAATTGTAGCTATCGGTGGTGATTTATCACCTGACCGACTAATGTTAGCTTATAAAAGCGGAATATTTCCATGGTATAATGAAAATGATCCCATTATATGGTGGTCTCTTAACCCAAGGATGGTTTTGTTTCCGGAGAAATTGAAAGTTTCGAAATCTATGCGATCTCTTTTTAATAAAGGGATTTATCGAGTAACTTACAATCAAGAATTTTCACGTGTCATTAATTCATGTCGTGTTACTTATCGAGAAGGGCAGATGGGGACTTGGATCACAGAAGATATGATGAAAGCTTACATCGAATTAAACAAACTTGGTTATGCACATTCAGTTGAAGTGTGGGAAGGCAAGAGTTTAATAGGAGGATTATACGGTGTGCGATTCGGCAATGTATTTAGTGGAGAATCAATGTTTTCCCATAAGAGTAATGCATCAAAATTTGGCTTTATTTCATTTGTTCAAAAGGAAAAGGAAAATGGTTTGAAATTGATTGATTGTCAGCAAGAGAGTGATCATCTAAGGTCAATGGGAGCAGAGACAATAACACGAAGTGACTATCTTAATTTACTTGAAAAGTATAAGGTGTAGGGCTAAACTATAAATTAATAGAGTAATCTGATTTTAAAAAATACTTCTTAAATAATATTTTGGGTTTAACCCAAAAAAAAAGATCATCCCTTGCGAAATGATCTTCTTCTTTATTGATCAGAAATAATTCTGAAAATTCTAATTTGCTTTTTTTGTACTTGTGCATTTCTTAGCACAAACTTTAGCACATTCCGTAGATTTTGCTTCAGCGGTAGTAGTTGTAGCACTTTCTCTTTCTTTTGAAACAGATGCAACTTTTGTTGCCGCTGGAGTTGTTGATTGATTACTTGCAGTCTTTACATTTTTACCTTCTTTATTGCAATTTTCTGCTTGTTCAGGAGTACAAAGACCAAGTTTTACCATCGCATCGCAAACAACAGGAGTACAAACTTTTTGACAAGTTGCTTCTTTTACTTTTGAATTTACTGCTGCAGTTTTTGTTTCAACTTGTGCTTGACTTATAAGTCCAACTAACAAGAAAATTACCATAGGAAGAATTCTTTTAATCGCTTTCATATTATACATAATTAATACTCAGTTCTGCTGAGATACCAGATGAAATAAAATATTTCAGAGTAAAATTACTAGCATAGTCCCCTTGTTGCTGTTTTCTACCTGTTAGGAACTTGTTAAGCAGCTGTTAAAAATGTAACACCTTGAGTATTATAACTTTACTTTGATGGAAAATAGACTAGTTGCACAACAAAATACCTTATATTATTACTGCTTCTACAATAGCAATGTTGCTATTGGTGTTGATCCAAGTTCAGTGGATGCAGCAGTCTCGCAAGTTAATAGAAGAACAATTTGACCAAAAAGTGAGCATGGCATTGTGCAAAGCTGTTGATGAAGTTTTCGCCATTTTATTTGGGTAATGATTTTAATTCTTTGAATTATCCATACCTTGGGGATATAAGATTTTCAACATCTTTCATTGACTATGGCTTAGGTTATTATATTTATAAGCCAGATATGCATGTGAATATTGCGTTTAGGAATTACAAGGCAATTTCAGAAGCTTTTGATACGGATCAAACCTATCATCGAACATCGTTAGGACTTGAAGTGTATAAATTTTTGTTTGATAATCATGGATTTGTACCGTTTTTGGGTCCTATTGTTAGTTATGATTGGAATCGCTTACAAGTGGAAGTAGGTGATGTGGTTGACTTGGATCATGAGGAAAAAGGCCTTAGATATGGTGTAGCTTTTGGCTGGGATATTAGACAGGATCACATACAATGGTTGATTCTTCGAACTAATTTAAGGTATTATCCCGGCTATAATTTATCGATTGAAAGTGAGCGTTTTAATTTTAATCAATTGGAATTTAATTTTATTCAAGCGGTGTTTTATCCTTCGAGGTTTAGATGGGTTAAGAAGAATAAGCCTGCAATTTGGTAATATTTATGTGAATTTGATGAATTAAAGGAGAAGGATGATAGTTTTTTAGCATAATTAAAATCAGATGTGTGATTTGAAGTCCCTCTTTTTTAAGAGAGGGGTTTGGGGTGAGTCTGTCTTGTCCTGAAATAGGTTTACACAAAAAGTAAACGTTTGTCAGGATTACGAGGAAGTTCAAGCTATAGTTTGGGTTTCAAATTAAAAGTATTAGAAGAATACCGATTAGGGATTTTATCAAAAACGGAAATCAGCGAGAAATATGGAATTGCTGGACATAGCACTATATCAAAATGGTTGCGTAAATTTGAGAACAACTGGACTGTTTTGGATAAAAACGATCAATCAAAAAGAATCAAGGAATTAGAACAACTTTTAGCTTACGAAAAG
>CAYOIL010000327.1:1157-4313 GCA_964403985.1 uncultured Saprospiraceae bacterium | reverse complement strand
GAACAGGAGCCGGCTCATCAGGTCCACGTCGTCGGGGAGCTGCTGCCGGAAGCAGATTTTGGTCCAGGCGTTGCCGAGCACCGAGTTGAAGATCTGTTCGCCCACCGCCCCGGCCGCGAGGAGCTGCGACGGGTTCTGGTGGGCGAGGGTCAGGTGCAGCCCGTAGCCGCGGGCCTCGTTGAGGGCCGTGGCGATCGCGGGCGAGAGCCCGGTCTGGAACTCGTCGCAGTAGACGTAGAACGGCTTGGGCCGCTCCCGCTTCTCGGCCCGGAACGCGGCGGTCTGCCACAGGTCGGCGAAGAGCATCGCCTGGAGCACCGCGGCGTTCTCGCCGCTGAGCCGGCCGCCGGTCTTGGCGAGGTTGACCAGCACGATCTGGCCCTCGTCCATCGCGGCCTGGAAGTCGAAGCTCGGGCCGGGCCCGAAGACCTGCTGCAGCCGGCCGTCGGAGACCAGGGCCCCCAGCCGGTTGAAGGTGCTCTCGGTCAGCTCGACCTGCTGGGCGGGCCGCAGCTCGTCGTAGGTCCGCCAGTTGTCCAGGACCAAGGGGTCGGTCACGGCCCGGAGCATCTGCTCGCGGAAGACCACGTCGCGTTTGAGCCGCAGCACCTCGGCGAGCGGCCGCCGGTTGACGTACAGCGGCAGCAGGAACGCCCGCAGCCACGACGCGAGCCGCGGCGTCGCGTGCAGGTCCGCCGCCCCCCACGCGTAGGCGATCGCCTGGGCGACGTGGTCGACGATGACGTTGGGGTTGGCCCCCTCCCGCCACCGCAGCGGGTTGTAGATCGGGACGTGGTCGGCGGCGTGGAAGTCCAGCGGGACGATCGGCCGGGCGCTCGGCTCCCCCACCCGGTACCGGCGACGACCGAACTCGGCGAGCCAGCCGAGCACGCCGTCGCAGATCGACCCGTGGGGGTCGATCAGGACCAGCCCCCTTTTCTGGTCGGCCCAGCAGTGGATGTCCTGGGTGATCAGGTTCTCGATCAGCCGGCTCTTGCCGGTGCCGGTCTGCCCGACGATGTAGACGTGGTGGCCGCGGAAGTCGGCGTCGATGCCGACCGACCCACCCCGTTCGAGCCCCTCGGCGGTGCCCAGGCGGAGGTAGTTGTCCCGCAGGTAACGGGCCGAGGTCCGAGCGAGCACCGGGGCGGAGGCGGGCATACGTTCTACCCTACCGCTTGACCCTAGCGGTCCGCGTGTGATCGTTGCGGATGGCCACCGCCTCATCGATCGCGTTGGCCAAATGCTTCTCGATCCACGCGTATTTCTCTTTGCTCGTCGATCCTCCAGGGCGGTAGATATTTGCGACGCCGCTGAGGCACCGGGTGTTGCCCAACCCATCAACGAGCTCAATCTTTTCCATCGGATTGTCGCCCGCGAAGGCTGTCTCCCCCTTGAGATTCTTGAGGCCATGGATCCGGATCGCTACGACGCCCATCCCCTTGTTCCATGACTCAACGATCTCGTATTTCACCCATTTTCGGCTGGCAGTCTCTGCCCCCACCAGAACGACGGTGCACGAGCGACCCCTGAGCTGGCCTGTGATCCAACGCTTGATCGCAGCGTCACCGCCTCGAGTGACGCTCTCCCAGTCGTTGTCCGTCGCGGCGACGTTCCCGCTGATTCCGCCGATGTTGCGGACTTGCGACGCTCGGTGAACGTCGGGCTTGTAGTGAAAACTGAAGAAGACGTGCTTCGGCATGGTTTACTCCCAGAAGTGATGGATCTTCGGCCAGACGGTCACGATCAAGATCGCCACGAGGATGGCCCCGTGAAAGGGCAGCACGCTCAGCGACGCCGTTGCCCGCCACCATGTGTCCTTCTCGCGGAATGGCTTGGTGTTCATGTCGAAGTCGATCGCATCGGGTGCGATCTTGGCCACCGACTTGTAGAGGTCACGAAAGAGGCGTTCCTGCCATAGGTAGTAGCCGTCGAGACCCCAGAACACCAGGGCCGGCATGATGGCCAGAGCGGCGAGGCTCATGGAATCCTTCGCCCCAGCAAGGACGAACAACCCGGTCACCAGCAGAACACTCCAGCCTTTGATCTGGAACGAGTTCATCCCCATGCGATTGATCACGGCCTGGATCATTTCGAGGTGCTTTAGCTTCGCGTCAAGCATGAGGCCTCCGTTAAAGGGTGCTTGCGAAGGATCGAAGCTCGCTGGCCTGGCCATTCGGCCATATACGTTCAAGCATCCCCAGGGCGTCGCGTTCCAGCCGCGGGTAAAGGTCTAAATATTCGTTCCCATAGCGGTGCCCGCTGTCTGACATGGTGGGGACGATGAGCACCCGTTCAACCCCGCACCTGCCGTCCGCGAAGCCCAGCTCCCAGGGGCACCAGCGTGAGGCCTTGGAGTTCTCCGTCGCCAAAAATAAGAAGAGGTCCGAAGCCTCAATCCGGTCCTTGATCCGCCGGGCGGTCTCACCGTTGGTGTGATCGGGCATGGACTGGTCGAGCCAGTCGATGTAGAGCGTCACGCCGTATTCCCGCAAAAACGCGGCCAGACCCATCGCCAGTTGGCGATCGCGGTGACTGTGCGACAAGAACATGGTCTTGTCGCCGGCCGTCGAGCGGCGGGTCATACTCGCGGTGAATCTGTACTGCTTCGAACGCAATGTTGATTGACGAACAAACATGCCGGTCCCCTGAAGTTGAACATCCAGAATATCAGACTCTTCACGAGATGCGGGCTCGTCCCGGCCTCGGACCAGCCCACAACGGCTCGCCGTGCCGGCTCACCTCTGGTCCGGGCCAGGACGCGGCCCCGCTCGACCTGGGTTTGGACTTTGGGCGTGGGGCCTGGGCGTCGGAGTGAACCGGCGACGAGGCACTCGTCTGCCCGACGCGTCCGCGGCGGGGGCGTGGGCCGCGGAGCGGCCCACCGGTTCACTCTCTGGTTCGCGGGTTGAGTGGCCGGTTTGTCGGGCGGCCCGGACGGCCCCCGAACGAGCCGGAGCGAAGCGGAGGCGACGAGAGGGGCTGCCGTCGGGAGCCAGCCCCGACCTCCGTCTCCGAAGCCCGAGCGTGAGTGCTAATCAGCCAACGCGAGGGCCTGAGAGCTGTGGTGGAGAGCCTTGCGGGTCGGGGTGTTCGATAGCCCACAGCCCCTGGGCGAGGACTATCGCGACACCCGGACCGGAACCACCCTCGAAG
>CAYOIL010000327.1:0-1147 GCA_964403985.1 uncultured Saprospiraceae bacterium | reverse complement strand
AAACCGGCCACAAACCGTTCCGGTGCCGAGCCTTCGGCACCACCGATGCCTCCGCCTGAGCGGAGGGGTTCGCGGAGGGCTTGCGGTCCAAGCCCGAGCGAACAAAAGCGCCCCCGAATCGGGGGCGCGTGGGGCGGGGTGTCCTATAGCCCGGACCACTCGGGAGGACTATGGGTCAGGCCGCCTCGGTCGTCGCGAGCTGGTCCTTCCGGCGACGCTTGGCCTGGCGGAGGGCGTCTTGGAGGGCTTCGATCTGGCGGTCGATCGACAGCTCGTCGTGGTCGAGGGCCTGGATGATGACGGCGGCGTTGCTCGCTTTGGCGACGAGCTTCATGCGGGGCTTGGTGCCCCCCTCCCCCGCCGGGTCGCCCGTCTCTCGCGTGAGTGACGGGGCGGCGGGCTGGCCCTTGCGGCGGGCGATCTCGGTCCGCACCTCGCGGACGGTCGCCCCGTCGAGCATCATGTTGATCAGCTCGCCCTGGTCCTCGGCGTTGTCGAGCCGGGCGACGCGGATCATGGTGTCGTAACTGAGCCGAGAGGAGCCGACCTTCTCGATGACACCGGTCGGCAGCGTGAGAAGCCGGAGCATGCCGCTGACCCACTGCTTGTCCTTCCCGATCATCTCGCCGACCCCGGCCTGGTTAAGACCCTCGTCGTCCATCAGGGCCTGGAGCCCCTGGGCCATCTCCAGCGGCGGCACGTCCTCCCGCTGGACGTTGGAGACGACGCTCTTGATGCGACGCTGCTGGTCGTCCACGTCGGTCTCGACACGGACGCGGATCATGTCCAAGCCCGCGAGCTTCGCGGCCCGGTACCGGCGGTGCCCGGCGAGGATCATGAGGCGGTCGGACCCCTCGATGGGGGTCACGACGACGCTCTCGATGAGCCCGGTGGAGCGGATGGACGCGGCGAGGCCTTCGAGGCCCTCGAAGGTCTTGCGTTCGTTCTTGGGGTCTTCGGTAAGCCGCTCGATGCGGACGGTCTTCTCGCCCCCGGCGAGGATGCCGACCGGGCCCTGGCCGGCCAGCTCGCGTTGGCGGATCATCGCCGCCATGCGGTCGGGGGCCGGGCCGTCGGGTCGGAGCTTGCCGGATCGTGTCTTTGCCATGGTCAGTCTTGAGTGGGGTTAGCGTCTAAAGGTTTGCCC
>CAYOIL010000326.1:0-4317 GCA_964403985.1 uncultured Saprospiraceae bacterium | reverse complement strand
TGCAGTTTATGAAACTGTAACTGAACAAGTATTAACTAAAGAAGCTTCAACAACTTTAAGTGTTGTTCCTGCAGTTTATGAAACTGTAACTGAACAAGTATTAACTAAAGAAGCTTCAACAACTATTGAAAGAAGACCAGCTAAGTACGAAACTGTAACTGAGCAGATCGAAGTTTCTCCTGCTTCAACAAAGTGGGTTAAGAAAAAAGCTGACAAAAACTGTTTATCTGCTAATCCAGATGACTGTTTAGTATGGTGTTTAGTAGAGGTAGCTCCACAATATAGAACAATCACTAAAACTCAAAGAGTTGGATGTGATAGTGGATATACTGATACAGGAAGTGATTGTACTAAAGTAAATGAAGTACCA
This sequence comes from uncultured Saprospiraceae bacterium, assembly GCA_964403985.1. Classification (GTDB taxonomy): domain Bacteria; phylum Bacteroidota; class Bacteroidia; order Chitinophagales; family Saprospiraceae; genus JAHDFB01. The sequence continues at coordinate 3,947 of CAYOIL010000326.1, read as the reverse complement.
GCTACTTACACTACAAGATCTTACCAAAAATTAGTTTCTCCTGCAACAACTCAAGTTACTGAGATTCCTGCAAGATATGATACTAGATCTTACCAAAAATTAGTTTCTCCTGCTGCAGCTAACAATACGCAAGTACCTGCTGTTTACGGTCAGAGAAGTTACCAAAAAGTTGCAAGCCCAGCTTCAACTGAAACTATCGATGTACCAGTAAGATATGAAACTAGATCTTACCAAAAATTAGCTACTCCTGCAACAGTTAATTCAACTGATGTACCAGCTAAATATGGATCAAGAAGCTACCAAAAATTAGTAACTGATGCAACAACTCAATCTGTAACAGTTCCTGCTAGCTACACTACAAGAAGCTACAGAAAATTAGCTGCTCCTGCATCAAGTAATACAACTGATGTTCCTGCTGTTTATACTCAGAGAACTTATACAGTAGCTGGAACTCCTTCTGCTGAAGCAGTTCCTTGTGGAAACTCTTCAACTTTATCAGGTGTAAACTTTGCTTCTGGTTCTGCTGAATTAGTTGGAAACTCTAGAAATGTAATTTCTCAAGCTGCTGCTACATTGAAAGCGGATGGTAACTGTTCTGCTAGAATAGTTGGTCATACAGATTCTCAAGGTGGAGATGCTGCTAACCAATCTTTATCTCAAAGAAGAGCAAGAACAGTATATAATGTACTTGTTGAAATGGGTGTAAGCGCTAGTAGATTAAGTTATGAAGGAATGGGAGAAGCAAATCCTATTGCTGATAACAATACTGCATCAGGAAGAGCTGCAAACAGAAGAATTGAACTAGTATCTAGCTGTGGAGGTTCAGGAGACTGTAACCAATATACAACAAGAAGCTACCAAAAATTAGTTTCTGATGCATCTACTTCTTCATCTGAAATTGCTGCTCAATATACAACAAGATCTTACCAAAAATTAGCTTCTTCTGCATCGTCTAACACGAATGACATAGCTGCTAAATATGAAACAAGATCTTTCCAGAAATTAGTTTCTCCTGCATCAACAAGAACAATTGATGTTCCTGCTGAGTACAGAACTATTACTAAGACTAACTTAGTTAAGAAAGGTGGATTCACTGAGTGGAGACCAGTTGTATGTGACACTGATGTTACAGCTGACTTGGTAAGAAGAGTTCAAAATGCTCTTCAATCAAGAGGTTATAACCCAGGTGCTATTGACAACCAATTTGGTGGACAAACTAAAAAAGCTTTAGTTAAATTCCAGAAAGATAACAACCTACCTGTAGGAAACTTAGATTTCGAAACACTTAAAGCTTTAGGTGTAAATCAATAAGATATCATTTAACGAAAGTTAAATTTTAAAATAAAAGCCCAATGATTTTCGAATCATTGGGCTTTTTTATTATAATCCTGCAATCAGCGTTTTTATATATTATCCTTAAGAAAAGTTATCCCCTCATAGTTTCTTATATATTGTCATTTATAACATAAATGAATCACTAATTACAACTAAACGGAATCCCAGTCTATTTTAAAATTGAAAATAATATTCAAGACATGCCCCCCAATTCTAGCCATACAAATTCCTTATATTAATACTTTTGTAGTAAATTAAAAAAAGAGGATCATAGGGTACATTTAAATATGCATATCCTAATCTGCATTTTGCTTCTATTATCCTGTTTTTGAGATTACCTTACATATTTATTTTGATGAATTCTGAATTTAGGAATAGACTTAGGTAAAAAGAATCATAGAAACCTACAATTAAATGATATAGTACATATAGCTAGTAAAATGCGCACTAAGTTACCTAAGTACATGTGTTTTCTAGATTTATAATTGCAGAATTAAACTCGCAATTAGCTTAATAGAAACAATTTGAAATATTTCGTTCGTAAAAGTAGAAGCATAAAAAAAGACTGTCCTTTTTATTTAGAACAGTCTTTTAATTTTCAATCTTTTAAAGAATTAGTAAGCTTTGGCGAACACTACTCTTCCTTTTGATTTATTTCCGGAATAAATACATTTTCCTTCTTCCTCGACAAAGTCATTCGGAATACATCTTATAGTGGCATTGGTTTCTTCCTTTATTGCCAACTCAGTCTCTGTCGTCCCATCCCAGTGAGCCATAATAAAACCGCCTTTCGAATTTAAAACTTCTTTAAATTCATCCATTGTGTTTACTATCGTGGTATTATCTGACCTAAATTCTTTAGCTCTTGTTAATAAATTATTTTGAATTTCATCAAGAAGATTTTGAATATAGTCTGCAACTCCTTCTCTTGTAACCAATTCTTTAGTTTTAGTATCTCTTCTTGCAACCTCCACTAAATTATTTGCCATATCTCTTTTACCAATTCCCAATCTTATTGGAATTCCCATCATTTCATATTCTGCGAATTTAAATCCTGGTCTTTTTTGGTCATTATCATCGACTTTAATTCGTATACCTTTTGCCTTTAACTCTTCAGCTATGGGTTTAATATAATCCATTACTTCAGGAAGAGGTTTTGGGATAGGAACAATTACAACTTGCTGTGGAGCAAGTTTTGGTGGAAGTACTAATCCTTCATCATCAGAGTGAGTCATTATTAATCCTCCGATTAATCTTGTCGATACTCCCCAACTAGAAGCCCATACATATTCTTCTTTATTCTCTGAATTACTATATTTAACATCAAATGCCTTAGCAAAATTTTGTCCAAGAAAATGTGATGTACCAGCTTGAAGCGCCTTACCATCTTGCATAAGCGCCTCTATCGTATAGGTATCATCAGCACCAGCAAATCTTTCTCTTGCAGATTTTGCCCCTTTAATAACTGGCATTGCCATATAATCTTCAGCAAATCGAGCATAAACTTCATGAATAAGTTGTGCTTCATCTATTGCTTCCTGTTTGGTCGCATGAGCAGTATGTCCTTCCTGCCATAAAAACTCTGCAGTTCTTAAAAAAGGACGCGTTCTCATTTCCCACCTTACAACATTAGCCCATTGATTAATTAATAATGGTAAATCTCTATAGGATTTAATCCAATCTTTATATGTATGCCAAATGATTGTTTCAGATGTAGGTCGTACGATAAGTTCTTCTTCTAATTTAGCAGATGGATCGACAACAACTCCAGTCCCGTTGGGGTTATTCATAAGTCTGTGGTGTGTTACAACTGCACATTCTTTAGCAAATCCTTCCACATGTTCAGCTTCTTTGCTTAAAAAACTTTTAGGAATAAAAAGTGGAAAATACGCATTTACATGTCCTGTTTCTTTAAACATCTTGTCTAGCTGAGCTTTCATATTTTCCCATAATGCAAAGCCGTAAGGTTTTATTACCATACAACCTCTTACTGCACTATTGTCTGCTAAACCAGCTTTTTTGACTATGTTATTATACCATAAAGAATAGTCGTCACTTCGTTTAGTAATCTCTTTTGCCATAGTTTATTTGTTAATTTATCATTAAAACCTAATAAAGTTGAACCTTATATTCATTTTAAACGTCATAATTGTATAAATGACATTCTTGTGAAAAACAAAAATTAACTAAAATATTGCTTTGTTAAAGGTTTTAACTTAATAAGATAAAAGTTTTACGTTTTATTAAGTAATTTAAACCTACAAAAGTAATAAATTGGTGATATGATTTTGAGAGAGTCAAACTTTATTAATATTTTAAATGTATTACAGATGAAAAAAATAGTATTAACCCCTCTACTTCTGCTGATTCTGGGATTATTACCTTTCAGTGTCGTAAAAGCACAGTTTGATGATCTATATTATGATCCGAATACTGATGAATCGTTTATTTTCAATTCTTCTAGTTCTGAAGATAGCTATGATTATGACAATGTTGCATATGAAGATGAATATGCAAATACTGGAAACAGGAATTATGATGAATATGGCTATGACTACCAATACAGTAGTAGAGTAAGAAGATTCCAAAGATTCAATAATGTTGGATTTGGT
>CAYOIL010000325.1:0-4339 GCA_964403985.1 uncultured Saprospiraceae bacterium | reverse complement strand
AAATATACCAGTCTACAGTCTTTCTTAATCCTTCTTCTGGCTGAATTGTCGGCTTCCATCCTAATTCATTTATTATTTTAGAAGCATCTATAGCATATCTATGATCATGGCCTTTCCTATCGGTCACAAATTTTATTCGAGAAGCTGCATCACCAACAGGTCTATCAAGACACTTATCTACAATCTCACATAAAATTTTTACTAATTGGATATTTTGCAATTCATTTTCACCACCGATATTATATGTATCACCTCTTTTACCTTTATGAAAAATTACATCTATAGCCTCTGCATGGTCTTCTACCCACAGCCAATCTCTAACATTAGTCCCATCTCCATAAACTGGCAGCTCCTTTTTATTCATAATGTTATTAATCATAAGCGGTATCAACTTCTCTGGGAATTGATAAGGTCCATAATTATTAGAACAATTACTAATTACGACAGGTAAACCGAATGTATGAAAATAAGCTCTTACTAAATGATCGCTTGAAGCTTTTGAAGCAGAATATGGGCTCCGAGGATCATAAGATGTTTCTTCAGTAAAAAAACCAGTTGCACCTAAACTGCCATATACCTCGTCAGTAGAAACATGGTAAAAACAATGTTCATTATTTTCCCATTTATCATTTGCTAAAGCCAATAGATTTGCTGTACCTATAACGTTCGTTTCAATAAAAGCTGCTGGATTTTCAATAGATCGGTCGACATGAGATTCTGCAGCTAAATGAATTACATCCGTAAAGCTATACTTTTCCCACAATAACTTAACAGCCTCTCTATCAACTATATCTAATTTCTCAAAAACATAGTTTGGAGATTTATCGACATCTGCTAAGTTCTCTAAATTACCTGCATATGTTAATTTGTCTCCATTTATAATTTGATATTCTGGATATTTCTTTAAAAATAATCGTATCACGTGATTACCAATAAATCCTGCACCACCTGTTACTAAAATTGTCTTTTTATAATTCATAATACATTTTAAAGCGTATTTATAGATAACAAAAGTAACTAAAATAAGCATGGTCAATATGCTAGTTAACTTTTCTGTTTAAAATCTTTTCATACTTATGCTGACATTATATATAATATAATATTCATCAAAGCTGAAAAATCATTCCTTTTCTATATTTTTACTCCTTTAAATAACTAATCTTATGATCAGATATTGCGCTATTATCTTTTTGTTTTTCACTTACTTGGAGGCAAGTTCACAAGCATTTGACAAGTTGGATTTTAATTTTCGATATGGAATTGATTACCCGTCATTGGATATGGGTGAAAGATTTGGGCAAAATTACTCACCAGAACTAGGCTTACAGTTTTCTAAAAACAACATATTTTATGGTATTCATGGAGGTATGATGTTGGGTCCTATTGTAAAAGAAGATGTTATAAGTAATATCAGAGATAGTGAAGGTTTTTTGATAAGTCAGCAAGAAGATTTAGCTATAATAACTATGAAGCAAAGAGGTTTCATTTTGGGACTACATGGAGGTACATTTATTCCTTTATTAGAAAAAAGTGGCACTCATGGTATTCGATTAAGACTAGGTGTAAATGTACTAACTCATTATATTATTTTCAATAATGAAACAGCATCTACAAATCAACTCCTAGGCCAATACGGTAAGGGATATGACAGACTTTCAAGAGGATTTGGCATTGAAGAATTTATAGGTTATGAATTTATAAGTATTTCAGGTAAGGCGCACTTTTTTGTAGGAATCAATGGAATACAAGCAAGAACTAAAAATTTAAGACCTTACAATTTTGATACTCGAGAACGAGACACTACCCCACGGTTTGATGTTTTGACTGGATTACGATTAGGAATATCGATTAATCTTTATGACAATTCTAGCTCTACAGACGTTTTTTATTAAATGAACAGAGCTATATATAATTTTGGCATTTCGATTTTAAGTACATTTTTCTCTCTTTTTTATTGGGTCAAGCCCAAATGGAAATTACGTTATTTGGGACTAAAGAAACAAACTATTGAGGCTTCTACCTCTTCTCGGTTATGGTTTCATTGTGCATCTGCAGGCGAATTCGAACAAATAGCTTCTGTAATTACCAAACTTAGTAAAGCTTTACCTGAATTCCCGGTCATAATTACTTTTTTCAGTCCTTCTGGAATAGAGTGGATGGAGTCAAAAAAAGTAAAATGGGAATATGCATATTTGCCATTTGATGGTGTTCGGAAAATGAAACAATTCATTAAAGAAATAAACCCAAAATGTTTAATAGTAGCAAAAAACGAACTTTGGTTTAACTTAATAAATGAACTTAATAAAGAGGATATTCCTATTTTTTTAGTCTCGGCTAAAGTTTCAGATAAATTCATTGGGCTTAAAGCCTCTTTTTTTAAAATGCACCTTAAATACATTCGGACCATTTTCGCTCAAGACCAAGCAACAGTCGACTTATTAAAAAATGTTTGTACTGATGTAATTTTGTCTGGTGATACAAGAATAAGCAGGATTTACAATTCAATTCAAGATACTAAAGAAACACCAATTCTTTTCAAATCAGAAAAATCTACAATAATATATGGTAGTCTTCATAAAGAAGATGTTAATTTATTATCGACGATTCACAATTTCCCTCAATACAACCATATTGTTGTACCTCATGACGTATCTGCAAAATCAATTGATTTCTTTTCAAAAATTTTGGGTCCCAACCCACCTCTTTATTCGCAGGAAGTGCAAACAAATAAAAATTATATAATTATTGATAAGATTGGTTTACTTGCAAGATTGTATAAAAAATCAAGCTTTGCATATATTGGAGGAGGTTTTTCAAATGGAATACACAATATAATCGAAGCAATATCCCAAAATAACTCGATTTTCATTGGACCAAATTATCATTCATTTAATGAAGCGACAACTTTGGTTGAAAAAGGTGTAATTAATGTAATTCAAAAACCATCAGATTTTGAAAAATTGTTAGTTAAAGAAATTAATTTACCGTTTGAAGAAATGGATAAAAAAAAGAGAATTACAAAAGAGTTTATAGATTCACATAGAGAAGCAGCACAATTCGTATCAGATAAAATTTATAAAGAGATAATATGAAAACTTCTTATAATATATTGGTTATTGGAGATGTCATGGTAGACCAATATATGAAGGGCGTTGTACGTCGAAAATCTCCAGAAGCAGACATCCCCGTTTTAGATCAAGTTACAACAATAATGGAGCCAGGAGGAGCTGCCAACGTATCTTTAAATGCCATAATTCTAGGTAGCAAAGCAACATTGATAGGAGTTATAGGAAATGATGAAAAAGGGTTAAAATTACAATCGATTTTAGAAGAGAAATCGATCTCTACAGAATTCATAAAGGATAATACAAGACCAACTACTGTAAAAACTAGAGTATTTGATGGAAATAAGCAATTGATTCGAATTGATGACGAATCTACTATAGACTGTTCAGAAGAAATTCAAAAAGAGTTGATTCAAAAAGTAAAAGAGATAGTTAACAAAGAAAAGTTTGATATAGCCATATTACAAGACTATAATAAAGGAGTACTAACAAAGAATACGATAAGTAAAATAATAGCAATTCTTAAATCAAAAAATATATTTATTGCAGTAGATCCAAAAAAGAAAAACTTTGAATGTTACATGGATGTAAATTTATTTAAACCCAACATGAATGAAATGCTATTTTGGGCAAAAATGGATGCAAAAACAGAATTTGATAAAAATTTTATAGAAAAAATAGGCAAAAATTTAAGATCTGAAATCGCATCAACGACATTACTGGTGACTTTATCAGAACATGGAGCAATGTATTTTTCTAAAAAGGCATCTTACTATAAAGAAGCAATACCTATGGAGGTTGTAGATGTTTGCGGAGCTGGAGATGCTGTTATTTTAGTAGCTGCAATGGCAGATTTTCAGAATTTAAATCCTAGTGAAGTATTAGAGTATTGTGTTAAAACTGGCAAAATTGTGTGTGGAAAGGTGGGTGTTAGTGGTATCACGTCCGTTGAACTACATGAAAATTTTATATAATTCACTATATTGGTGTTTATAACTTAAAATACAAAAGATAAATTTTATAACAAATTGATTATGATGAGAATTTTTACAATCTTACTAGCTATCATTCTTTGTGGATCATTATCAGCTCAAACTGTGATTTGGGGTGGTGCAGGAGATCCGAACGGGGAATTTGATGGAGGTCTTAATGACTGGACAGCGATTAGTGTATCGCCAAATGAAAATGCACTTTGGTTTTGGAATGAAGATGGAATTGCTGATGATGGCGCTTATGCTGGAACTCAGCCGATCGCTTCAGGTTCAGTAGCAAAT
>CAYOIL010000324.1:0-4346 GCA_964403985.1 uncultured Saprospiraceae bacterium | reverse complement strand
TCTACCAATTCCATCACACCCGCAAAATGAAAAAGCTAACTTAACGTTAGCATAATCGCTTATTAATTTCCGCTTTTGGAAAAGTGACGCAAAGATAGGATTTTATAATGGATAGTTAAAAATTTTTACCCCGAATAATTACAACTAAATAATCCTCAATAAAAATCTTATCCTTTTTGCTTTTAATCCTGAAACATCCACCATAAAATCTATTCCATACTGAAACCTGATCAACATCAAGTCTTCGACGATTTTCCAAATTAACTATTCTAAATCTGATCCCACACAATTAGCACTATATCTTTACCACACTGAAATATTTTTCAATTGAGTTATTGTAACACTTAATAAAATAGATTCCTGCTGGATGTCCTTCTAGTGATAGATTGAATGTTGACTTTTCTGTGGGATTCGCTTTAATGTCAGCTTGTACTTTATTACCCAAACTATTGTATACCTCTATAAGCATGTCATCTGATAAAATTAAATTCGAAGGGAATTCAATACTAAGTTGATCACTAAATGGATTAGGATAAACAATAAATTCTCCCAGAGAATTTTCATTTGAAGAATTTACCACAGTAACTCCTATAGTAACTGTTTCTTCATACGAACATAATCCTGTAGCATCATTTATGACTATATCATAACTTCCGGAATCTAATTCAGAGAATGTACTTTCTTCGAAGAAGGTGATCCCTCCATCAATACTATATTGAAAAGGTGATAATCCATTAATTATATTAATTTCAATAATACCATCAGCTGCATTTGATGTGGAAAGATTTGTCCCTATTATTTCAGCAGAAAAAGCACATCCTTCACCATCTGGACAAAATACTTCTTCCGCAAAAAACCCATAATTGCCATCATTGAAAACCAATGTATTACCAGCCGCATCTTCTAAATAGAAATTTCCAGGGTCAAAAATACCATCTCCATAAGAATCAAAAACCGTTAGAGTTAGACAAGATCCATAATCAACACATATGTCTATTGAATATTCTTCTGCTTCAAAAGGCAACATTCCCGCAGCTATAATTTCATTGCTAAACTCATCTCTTATTTGCCAAGAAATTTCTTCTGGGTATGCGTCGGGATTAATCACAAGTGTAACAATGTTATACTCTGAATCTAAATCAGTTGTAATAACTGCCAAATTATTATCAATAATTGCATCTTCTTCATCATTTACTTTCAATAATCTTAATTCAATTAGATTATCTGATTGCACTAAATTTTCTGAAACAAGAATTGTCATACTGACTTCCGCTAAATAAGGAATACCTGTGTTATATATAAATGTATCTACAATCATTCCATTCGATATAACTTCGATTTCAGTTTTCAAAAATGTATCTTCTCCTAAATTTTTAACTGCTGCTTTAACTTCAACCTCTCCATTACATATTGCATTAACATTTTTTATCGAAATTTCGCCCTCCAAAAAATGTAGTTTTTGAATGATAACTTCGAGTGTATCATTATTACTATATCCATCATTCGAATCTATAACAATTGCAGAAATCTCATATTCACCGATTTCCGAGAAATCCTGAGGAATGGTGAATTGGTATACTTCAGAATTAAAAGGTTTGATAGTATCAGGAATAAACAACTCTTCGACAAACACTCCACCTACATAAAGTGAAAGATCAAAATCGCTCATATCATTTAATCCTTGATTACTTACTATTGCTGAAACAATCTCACTATCTCCCAAGCTAGCTGAAGTATTTGGTTTACTAATTTCAGAAACTCCTAAATCAAAGTTTGCATTGATATCGGCCCAAAATGAAACCCAAGGCCTAGCCTGCTTTATTACCAATTGATTTTCTGCTGTGACTTTGTATTCTATGTCCATGCCAAAACCTTCCGCTCCTACTACATCATAAAGAATTGCAAACTCTTCATGAATAACTTTAAGAAAGTCTCTTAATTGATCAAGATACTCATCTTCCATAACTAATTCTCCTTCATCAACAAGATTAGATTCTCTTAATATAAGATAACCTAGACTAGCATCTTCATATAATAAAAGCTCTTCTGGAATCGAATTCTCATCGGGATTAGTAATTAAGAATTCCCCTATTTGAGAATTTAAATAGTAGGTGCTTTCTGTTTGGTAAATAGGATCAATACTTACCCCAACACCATTTGATTTTTCTTCTTCAAAGTTTGGGTGACATAAAACGCCCATAGCTGCAATGTAATGATCTACTCTATAAAAATCTCTTTCTTCGTATGCTCTGAAATTCCACATACTGGCATATACTTGTTTAATTGATTTAGAGATATGTCCTTCGATTGGATGTTGCGTTTTTGACGTGTATAAACCGGCTCCACTAAATCCAGGTAAGTCCTCATTGTTAGTACTTGAACGGCATCTTACCGATGTGCCTTCCGGAAAGGCATTATGCATTGCTTCTAAATGATCAAGCATCCAAGGAGGCATAGGAGCATCTTTTATATCACTACGAAAATCTTTTAACTTGTCAATTCGTGTTTCGATATCATTTATAAATGTTGGATCGGATATCATTTCTTCAACAACCTCATAAAAATTATTAAACTTCATGAATTCATCATAAAAATAAAATGGAATACCGAACCCATTGGGAATAGTTCCTTCAGGAAATCCAAATTTGCGCATGGTTGCTACATTTGAACACTTAGCTCCAAATGCTGTAGACATTTCAAACTCTATCGAATCAAGAGGTAAAATGGAGGTGAAACTTAAATCTCTGTCTGGAATTTGGTCTTCAGTGGGTCTTAGCTTTTCATACCAATCATTCACTTCATCCAATGTCGCTTCTCTTATAAAGTACTTTTCATCTTCTACTCTATAATAAATATAACTTCCTACTAAATTTGCAATGGAATCAATAAGTAACGGATCCTTAATGTAGGCGTTCGGAACATTATCTTGAATTGCTCTCAAGTTTACATGCGATAATGGGGTTTGAACAACAGAAGTTATAATACCACCAACCCTTGGCAATGAATTAGGTAAGGCATCATATAAAACAATATCTCTTGAACCTGGATTTTCATCCAAAGTCATGGCTCTAAAAAAACCAAAACCTTCCGCTTTATGCAATGGAATATAATCAATATCGGAAAATACATCAGATTCTAAAACTACATTTATTCTTGATCCAATGTAATCGTCTTTGTATTGCGAATTATAATTCATTTCTCCTACATCTCCTATAAAGTGTTGCATGTTATTCTGAAGAAAAGGCATACTTGCAACTAATAACTCAAATGTTCTTTGAGTTGCTTCAAAAGAACTTGCTTGTCCAAATGAAAAATTAAAGGAATAACTCCCTATTACACCATTGGGTAAAATTTCATTGGGATTAAAGACAATTTCTCCTGAACCATCGTCACCTATTACAGTTGCATCTATTGCATCGAAAAAGAACTCATGAATTATATGAGTATTACTATTTATAAAATAGACTTTTGGTTGATCTGTATCTCTATCCAAGATTCCAAATTTCACATATTGTTGTCCATCCAAGAAAGGTGCCCAAGGCACATCTTCAACTACTGCTAATTGAGCAAATGTCTCTGCATTATCTATCGAAGTTGTTCCGTCTACAAAAGAAATTGCCTCTGCATAATTTAAAGGGGCATCGGTAGGCATATTATTAAACTCCGATATGTCATCAATCCCATCTCCATCTGAATCATCTGGGTTAGCTATAGAATGTTCAGTTACACAATAATTTTGAAGATCATATGCCCCAGCTGGCTCTGAAATTATAAGTGTTCCATCAACACCTAGTGTTAACGAGGTAATTGATTCATAAATTAAATTCGGACCATGTAGTGCATGTAATAAATAATATTTATCAGCTTGAGCTTGAATAGTTAATTGAACTTGTCCAATATTATTTACTGAATAATCCTCAATAGGGACATTTTCGGCAGAGCAAAAAACACTAAATAACAAAAATGAAATTAGTACATAAACTTTATTGAAATATAGAGAGTTGGACATTCTGCATTTTTTTGGATTATTTGAATTGGGCTCCTGAACTTTAGGATTCATTATTTTGATTTACCATTGTAAAGTAACTTTTACTCCTAAAAGATAAGCCAATTACTTCTTAACACATTAAAATGGTTAAAGTAAAGACTACCCCTAAAGTCTTAATAATTATTGGGATTTAAATCATCCTTACTGACAATAAGTAGATTTCTTCTAAAAATATACATTCTAATTTAATTCTTAAATTAAATGATTTAATACTTTTAAATATATTAAACAGGTATACCCCACTATGAAAACATTAAAACTTACCTTTCTATACATCCTCTTTACCTTTACGATACTT
>CAYOIL010000323.1:2301-4415 GCA_964403985.1 uncultured Saprospiraceae bacterium | reverse complement strand
GTTACTTCCATAACGCTCTTTGACATATATATGGATCTTACGGTTTCGAGAGAAAAAGATTTTAGTGCGAATATTGATTCACTTTCTTATTTTCTTGAGAAATACAGCGGTAGCGAAAAGTCTCGTTGGCAATGGAAAAGTGAGTTAACGGACGGTCGTAAAGCTGGTCTGAAATATGGAAAAAAAGGTACAAAGTATTATCCAATAGCTAAGAATTTAGATTATTTGGAAAAGATTAGGTTCCAAGAATTTCCTCTTTTTAGGCTAGGGCAAATGCGAGGTGGAATTATTATAAAGTCTAAAATCAAACGTGCTAAACCTTTTGGCTCTATGGCATCCTATTTACTTGGTATAGATAGGAAAGATGCAATTAATGTTGGTCTGGAGAATTCTTTTGATAAGTATTTGAAAGGCGAAACAAAGAAGAAGTTAATGAAAGAAATTGCCCATGGCGTATGGGTGCCTGTTCAAGAAGTTGAAGATAAGAGTTCTATTAAAGGGCATAATCTAATTACAACACTTGATGCTGATATTCAAGATGTTGTTCATAATGAACTTCTTTCTGCAATGTATGAGCATGATGCAGATCAAGGTACTGCAATTGTTATGGATGTTGAAACCGGAGCAATTAAAGCGATGTCGAATTTCAATAGAACAGCTGATTTTAAATTTGCAGAAATGCAGAATGTTGCAGTGACTAGAATGTTTGAGCCGGGTTCTACGATTAAGTTAGCATCAGTGCTGGCTTTATTAGAAGAGGGTTCTGTAACTGCTGAATCTAAAGTGAATCTTCACGGTGGAAAAAAGAAGTTTTATGGAGAGTATATGAAAGATTCTGAACCTCACGGCATTTATGAAACCGATGTTAGAACTGCTTTTGCAAAAAGTTCGAATGTAGGAATAGGGAGTTTGACTGATGAGTATTTTAATCAAGATATTGAAGGTAGGAGAAGGTTTATAAGGTACTTTAAGTCATTTGGATTCGGTGAAAAAAGCGGAATTGATTTGACTGGTGAGCCTCATGAATTTTTGAATGACCCTGATCGTCACGGATCGCAGTTCTCATTATTATCAGTTCCTTGGATGGCTCATGGTTATGAAATGTCAATGACTCCTTTACAAGTGTTATCGTTTTATAACGCAGTTGCCAATGATGGTAAAATGATGAAGCCTTATGTTGTTAAAAGTGTATCGGATGAAACTCAAGTTATTGAGTCTTTTAAACCCACGGTTTTGAATTCTTCTATAGCTTCAATAAGTACCATACATGAAGCTCAAGATATGTTGAGAGAGGTGGTTGTTTCAGGTACAGCTAGAAAGTTGAATACAAAGCATTATGGTATAAGTGGAAAGACCGGAACGTCTAAGGATTATGGTAGGAAAATAGAAGGAGAGTATCCATTTAATGCATCATTTGCTGGTTATTTTCCAGCTGAAAATCCAAAGTATTCAATGATTGTGGTGTTATTTAACCCTAGAAATCATGGGTATTATGGCGGATCTGTTGCAGGACCGGTTTTTAGAAATGTAGCTGATAAGATATTTGCATTGAAGCTTGATTTGAAGAGTGAGCACTATGTTGAATTTAGAGATTCTGGAAAGGATGTTGCTTACAGTAAACCGAAATTTACGGTAGGACATAAGCAGGATTTTAAAAATATACTTAAACATTCTAAAGTGCCAGCTAAAGAAGAGTCAAAGTCAAATTGGGTTATAATTAATCCTTATGATGATAAATTGACTCTCCAAAAAAGAACAATAAAGAAATCGACCATTCCTGATGTTGTAGGAATGGGGATAAGAGACGCCATATATATATTGGAAAATATAGGATTGAAAGTAAAATTCAATGGTTCGGGTAAAGTCCGACATCAATCCTTGAATCCAGGAACAAAGAATGAAGGACAAGAAATATTTATCCAATTAGGATGACATATATTATCAAATCAAAAGTGAATTTGATGCAATAATTTGAAATGAGAAAACTACGCGAAATATTAGAATGTTTAGAAAATCGTTTTGAAGTACAAGGTGAAAGCAATGTGCTTGTAAATGATATCTATTCAGACTCGCGAAAAATATCAGAGAACGATGTGTTTGTTGCAGTAAAAGGG
>CAYOIL010000323.1:0-2291 GCA_964403985.1 uncultured Saprospiraceae bacterium | reverse complement strand
GTAAAAGGGCATTCCTTAGATGGACATAATTACATTGATTCAGCTATAAATAATAAGGCATCTGTAATTTTTTGTGAAGATTTCCCTTCTGATATTCAATCGAATGTTTGTTATGTGAAAGTGGCAAAATTAAGATCGCAAATGCCTCTTTTGGCGGAAGCCTTTTACAGTAGTAAAAAAGAAATGACTCTTATAGGAGTTACTGGAACGAATGGTAAAACGTCCGTTGCAACTCTTTTTTTTAACACTATAAAGGCAATGGGAATAAGTTGTGGATTGCTTAGTACGGTAGTGATTAAAATTAATGATAATCAGTATCCGTCTGAATTAACAACCCCAGATGTTTTTACTCTCTTTCGTTTCATGAAAATGATGCGAAGTCAGGGTTGTAAACATTGTATAATGGAGGTGAGTTCGCATGCAATCGACCAAGGGAGGATTGATGGTTTGGCTTTTGATGTAGCTGCCTTTACAAATCTTTCTCACGATCACCTTGATTATCATTCAAGTTTTAAAGAGTACGCTTATACAAAGAAGAAATTATTTGACGGGCTTTCGCCCAAAAGCGATGCAATTTTTAATGCTGATGATAGAAATGGTTCAGTAATGGTCCAAAATACAAGAGCTAAAAAGATTAGTTATGGTATGGTCATGAATGCTGATTATAAAGCAAGGATTCTGGAAAATGACTTTTCAGGAATGCATGTGAGGATAGAGGAGCATGATTTTTTTACTCGATTAGTAGGCAAGTTTAATGTGTATAACATTTTAGCAGTTTTAGCAATAGCTGAATCGGTAGGTTACGAAAGACTAGATGTTTTGAAAGCTCTTAGTAATGTAACGACAGCTGCTGGAAGATTCGAAATTATTCGAAGTTCAACTGAAAATATAACTGCAATTGTTGATTATGCACATACCCCAGACGCACTTGAAAATGTGTTGACGACAATATCTCAGGTCAATAAAAATAAAGGAAAAATAATCACCCTCATTGGTTGTGGAGGAGATCGTGATAAAACAAAACGACCATTGATGGCAAAAGTAGCTGTCGATTTAAGTGACTCAGTTATTCTTACTTCTGACAATCCAAGATCGGAAAATCCAGATGATATTCTAGATGATATGGAAAAAGGAATAGAGAAAACTGAATCCCGCAAAGTGTTAAGGATAAGCGATAGAAAATCTGCCATAAAAACGGCAATTTCTATAGCAAATCCCAAAGATGTGATTTTAGTGGCAGGTAAAGGCCATGAAACATATCAAGAAATAAATGGAATTAAACATCCATTTGATGATAAGCAAATATTGCAGGAATTCCTGCTTCAATAATATTTAAGATAGGTTCTATTATCATTCTCAGGTTGGTTTTAACAGTTGCAGCAGGTTCGGAAAAAAGTTTCAGTCCTGCTGCATTTTTAAAATGTAGAATGTTAATGAATGTAATTTATGCGAAATGCTGTATTACTTATTTGAATTTTTAGACAAAACATACGAGCTTAAAGGAGCGAGTTTGTTTCAATTTATATCTTTTCGTGCAGCCATGGCTATGGTGTTGTCTTTACTGATAACACTAGTCTTTGGTAAGCGAATAATACGTTCTTTGAGGAATTTACAAGTTGGAGAAAGCGTAAGAGATCTTGGTCTCGCTGGACAGAAAGAAAAAGAGGGGACGCCTACTATGGGTGGTCTGATGATTATCGGGACCCTTTTAGTTCCAGTTTTGCTTTTTACGAAGCTTCACAACGTTTACATACAATTACTTATTCTGTCCACATTGTGGATGTCAGCAATCGGTTTTCTTGATGATTACATAAAAGTTTTCAAAAAGAATAAAGCTGGATTGTCAGGTAAGTTTAAAATTGTAGGTCAAGTTTGACTTGGTTTAATTGTAGCATTAACTATGTTGATGCATGATGATATTGTAGTTAGAATGCCTGTAGCTGAAGCCATTGAGCAAGGCTTGCATATTGTTGATCAGTTTACAGTTGAAGTGCCTACAGTTAATGCAGAAAGGCAATCTGTTGAAATGGCTTATGTGAAAAGTTCATTGACTAATGTACCTTTTATTAAAGGGAATGTATTTTCATATAGTTCTATCCTTGGTTTTTTAGGAGATAATAGTTCAAGCTTTTTATGGCTCATTTTTATTCCAGTTGTCATATTTATTGTGACAGCAGTTAGTAATGGTGCAAATCTTACTGATGGAATAGATGGCTTAGCTACTGGAACTTCGGCAATTATAATAGTAACTCTCGGAGCATTAGCTTATGTTTCAGGAAATGCAGTGATTT
>CAYOIL010000322.1:0-4477 GCA_964403985.1 uncultured Saprospiraceae bacterium | reverse complement strand
TCGTATAAAATAATGTAATTTGAATGTTTTATTTCAGTAAACTTTTTCTTAGTGGTTATATTATGGAATTTATGAAATTTCTTTGATAAAGAAATTAGAATAAAATGACTTTTTAATCTAAATGAAAAAGCCCTCTTACATCATTAAGATATAAAAGGGCTGAGCGGAGGAGGAGGGATTCGAACCCCCGGTGCGCTTTCACGCACGTCGGTTTTCAAGACCGGTGCATTAAACCAGCTCTGCCACTCCTCCATTTAAGTGAACCAGATAAACTGATTCGGGACGCAAAATTATATAATGTTTTCAATTTACAAAATGATATTAGTATAAATTATTAACTCTTTTTCGCACAAGAACTACTTGATTCTTACTATACATCTTCAACAAGTTGATAACTAGTAGTATACAGGAACAAGGTTGAATACATTCCGCTTATATTAAAACCTCTAAAAATTATAATATTGACTGCTTAATAAAACTTACTTTACTGGAAATGGATAAATTAATTTACCCTAGAATATAATTTTAAAATAAATCTTAAAAATTATTTTAAACAAACCGCTCATCGTTTGGCTTATCGAATTGTATTCTTACCTTTGTGTCCCGTAATGTAAAAAGGAAAAATGGCTAAATACATATTCGTTACGGGAGGCGTAACTTCATCATTAGGAAAAGGAATTATAGCAGCATCTTTAGCAAAACTCTTGCAGTCTAGAGGCTATAAAGTTACCATTCAAAAATTTGATCCTTATATAAATGTTGATCCAGGAACTTTAAATCCTTATGAACATGGAGAGTGTTTTGTAACTGATGACGGAGCCGAAACTGATCTAGACTTAGGTCATTATGAACGTTTCTTGAATACGCCTACTTCTCAGGCTAATAACGTCACAACGGGTCGAATTTATCAAACCGTAATTCAAAAGGAAAGAAGAGGTGAATACTTAGGTAAAACGGTTCAAGTTATCCCTCATATAACTGATGAAATTAAAAGAAGAATGTATCTGCTTGGGGATAAAGCAGAATACGATATTGTAATTACTGAAATTGGAGGAACAGCAGGAGATATAGAATCATTACCATACTTAGAGGCAATTCGCCAGATAAGAAGAGAAAAAGGGAAAAATAATTGTGTGGTTATTCATCTTACATTGATTCCTTATTTGAAAGCAGCTAAAGAGCTCAAAACCAAGCCTACACAACATAGTGTTAAAGAATTACTTCAACAAGGAATACAACCTGATATATTAGTTTGTAGAACAGAATATAAGCTTACAAAAGAAATACGAGAAAAGATAGCATTGTTTTGTAATGTTGAACCGAACGCTGTTATAGAAGCTATCGATGCTCCGACAATATACGACGTTCCCTTATTAATGCAGAAAGAAAAGTTAGACAAAACTGTATTAGAAAAATTTGAATTAGACACTTCTAGAGAACCTGAATTAAGTCAATGGAAATCATTTTTAGGAAGATTAAAGAATCCTATTCATGAAGTTAAGATTGGTTTAGTAGGGAAATATAATGAACTACCCGATGCTTATAAATCTATTTATGAGTCATTTATACACGCTGGGGCAGCAAATGAAACTAAAGTAACAGTTGTTCCAATTCATTCGGAAAGAATAGAATCAGGAGAAAAAGATGCTGAGAGTGAATTGAAAGATCTTGATGGAGTTCTTATAGCACCAGGTTTTGGAGAAAGAGGGATTTTAGGAAAACTAAATGCTATAACTTATATAAGAGAGAATAAAATCCCATTTTTTGGAATTTGTTTGGGATTACAGTGTGCAGTAGTAGAGTTTGCACAGAATGTTGCTGGAATAGAAGATTCATGGTCATCTGAATACAAAGCTTCTGCTGATGCAAAAGTGATTGATTTGATGGATGAGCAAAAGACTATTACAGAGAAAGGAGGAACTATGAGATTAGGGACTTATGATTGTAAAATTGATAAAGGTAGTTTGGCTTATAAGATTTATGGCTCAGAAAGTATTTCAGAAAGACATAGACATCGTTATGAAGTGAATAATACTTATTTAAAGGATCTTAGAAAAGCTGGGTTAATTACAAGTGGTATAAATTCTAAGTTGAATTTAGTTGAAATAATAGAGCTAGAAGACCATCCTTTCTTTATTGGTGTTCAGTTTCATCCCGAATTAAAAAGTACTGTAGAAAATCCACACCCTTTGTTTATACATTTTGTAAAAGCAGCAATTACAAGAAAAGAAGTTATTAAGGATTTGAAAATGCAACTTAGTTAATGAGTAATAGAAAATTAAGTTTAGAAGAACTTGGAAGAATAGATGTTGAGTCTTACAAAGAAATGAAAAAGACACCAATTACTGTTATCCTTGATGATATCAGATCTGCACTTAATGTAGGGAGCATCTTTAGAACATCAGATTGTTTAGCAATTTCCAAGATTTTGTTGTGCGGTATAACTGCTAAACCGCCTCATAAAGAAATATTTAAAACAGCAATAGGCTCAACTGAATCTGTTGATTGGCAATACTTTTCCACTGTTCAAGAGGCTATTGATTCATTGGAAAATACTTCGATTTTATCTATTGAACAAACAACTGAATCCGTATCCTTAAATAACCTCTCAAGCTTAAATTTAAAAGCTAATCTTGCTATTGTTTTAGGAAATGAAGTTAAAGGAGTAAGTGATATTGCACTATCTAAAAGTGATTATTGTATTGAAATTCCGCAATTTGGAACTAAGCATTCGTTCAATGTTTCTGTTTGTACTGGAATAGTGTTATGGTCATTAAGTAACTTTTTAAGATCAAATTGATGTACGTTTCAAATATATGGATTTACCCTATTAAAGGAATTGGAGGGCAAAAAGTAGAGTCAGCTTATGCCACAGAAAGTGGTTTTAAAAATGATAGAAGATTCATGTTGATTGATTCCAACAATAAATTTATAAGTCAACGAACACATCCTAAGTTAGCGATTCTTTCAGCGACAATTGATAATGACACTATTCAAATTCTTGATAAAAATGACGTTACGAATTCATTTAATTTTTTTAAACAAGATATAGAACTGGAAAGTGAATTAATTGCATCTGTATGGAAGTCAAAAGTAGACTCTTTCGCTTTTAAAAATGAAGTAAATCAATGGTTCTCAGATTATTTATCAGATGAAGTTAAATTAGTAAAGCAAATTAGTTTTGGCAATAGAAGTAGGAGTTTGAATTTTAAACCTAACAAAATTGGTCTTAGCTATGCTGATGGTTATCCTTATCTTGTTTTGTCTAAAGCATCAGTGAATGATTTGTCAGAAAAAATGGGAGAATCGGTTGATATACGTCAATTCAGAGCGAATATTATTATAGATGATTGTTTTGCTTTTGACGAAGATGAATTGAAGAAATTTAAAATTGGCGAAATCGATTTTAGAATGGTAAAACCATGCAAACGTTGTCCAGTAATCAATATTAACCAAGACACTGGAGAATCAAATCAGCAAGTAGTTAAAGCTATATCAACTTATAGAAAAAGTCAAAATTCTATCATTTTTGGGATGAACGCAGCGAATATAGAAGAAGGAACTATCAATGTTGGTGATGAGTTGTTTTTCTGAGAAACATATTAAATTCTTTGTTAATATGTTGATGACTGTTTAACTTTACGAACTTACTACTTAATATTTAAATATGAAAAAGTCTACTTTTAAAATTTTATTCCTATTTCTCGTACTTACTTCACTTTCTTTTTCTGGGCTTAAAGCCCAAAAAATATATTTCTGGCTTGATGCTGGGGTGAAATTATCTGGAGGAAGTGGCATGTTATATAATAATAATTTAATTAATGATCGTTCGATTGACCCAGCATTTGCTTCAATCTATGGTTTTGGAGGTAAGTTTGGATTTAACTTTGGTCAATATCATGCAATCACTTTAGATGGTATGTACAGTTTAGTATCGCAAACAAACTCATTGGTAGATGATGGTATTCCATTAACAACTAAGAAAGTAAGTTTCAATTCAGTTGACTTATTTGGAATGTATCGATATAATAGAAATCTAAATTATGTAGAATTGGGTGTGAAATACAGCATCTATCAACGTTTTTTGCAAACAGTTGATGGAGGAACAGCACAAGATGTTGATGAATTATTTGTTGATAATATGATAAGCCCAGTACTTGGATTTGGTTATTATATGTTTAATGCAGATGCATTTACAGCTAATCTAGGATTCAGGCTTTCATATGGTGTAAGCGATATATTAAGTAGCGCAGGAATTCAAACTGCAGCTTTCACAAGCCCTATTGAATATGATTCATATTCTGCCACTAATCCAGCATTTATTGAAGTTGTATTGGAATTGAACTTCGGATTAGGCCAATATGCAAAGTCTGTGTGTGGAAAAAGAGCAAGTTTTATGAGTTTATAAGTATAGAAATAAAAAGTAAAAAAGAGGCTGTCTCACTACGAGATGGCCTCTTTTGATTTGGTCTGAGTC
>CAYOIL010000321.1:0-4482 GCA_964403985.1 uncultured Saprospiraceae bacterium | reverse complement strand
TTATGGTTGTTACTAAATTAAGAGATTCAGAACTTAAGCTTATGGTAAATACTCCGGAAGCTACCGAGTTAACTAAATTAGAAAAAAAGTCACTTGTAAATTATATTTTCATTGGGAAGCCAGTGAAAAAATTTCAAGCTAAATATGGAACTTCTCCTAGAATACAATTAGGAGATAAATTTGCTGATATGGATGAAATTCCAAAATTTATAGAAGAGCACAAGCTTGGAGTAAATGAAAAAGAGCGTCCAGCAGTTATTACCTCATTGAAAGTTGATGGAGAAACTACGATGGGAATTGTAACTGACGTGAAAACAGAATTACGTAAAGCAAACCAACTAAAAGTTAACTATTCAGCAAAACCTGGAGAAAAACAATAATTTCAATTTTTTTATTGGAATTTTAATTTAGAATTAAAGCGTCTTATCATTTATTTGATAAGACGCTTTTTTTGATTTTGACTAGTTCTTGGAATACATAAAAATCAATTTATTTTGTAATTAAACCTTGTCAATATCTTCAATTTATTAAAGGTTTTTGATGAACTATTTTGATACCTTTCTACATTTTCAATTCTCTTAAGCACAATAAAATAGTTTTGTTGAAAAGAGCTTCAATGTAATATCTAAGGTATTAGTTGTCTTTTTTAATAAGCATTTTTACAACAAGCTTATTCAAGACATTTTCTAATTTATAAATTTCCTATCTTGAACTTCTAAAACAATTAAATACTATGCGTCAACATTTAATTCTGCTCATTCTACTAATCTTTACAAGCACTACAGCTTTTTCGCAAATCGTTATTAACGAATATTCCGCATCAAATCTTAATAGTTATTCTGATAATTTTGCAAAATTTGAAGACTGGATAGAGTTATATAATACAAGTTCTAATCCGATTAACCTCAAAGGGTGGTTTCTTTCAGACAAAGAAGCAAAACCTGGAAAGTGGGAATTTACTAAAGATGTAATTATAGATGGAAATGGTTATGTAGTAGTATGGTGTTCAGGCCGAGATTCAATCAATAATGATGGCATACATACTAATTTTAAATTAACGCAAACAAAAGGAAATGAAGTACTTTCTTTAGCTGCTTCTGACACAATACCACTCCAGTTAGTGCCTATGGAATTGACTAAGCTTGATCATTCAAGATCTTTAGTTACAAATGGTGGTTCTGAATGGAAAGTATCTGTAAATCCTACAATTAACTTTTCTAATGAAGGTACTGAAATGTATGATGGTTATACAGATCAAGTATTAATGAATTTAGATGCTGGATTTTACGAAGGATCGCAAACAGTGACTATAACGACTTTTCAAGATGATGTAAATATCCATTTTACAACTGATGGAAGAGAACCAACAGAATCAGATTTAATATATGCTGGAGAGGAGATTATTATTGATAAAACAATGGTGTTAAAGGCAAAAGCTTTTTCAACAAATCCAGCTATTTTACCAGGTAAAATAGCATACAATACTTATTTTATTGATGAAGATATTTCAGTACCTGTATTTTCAGTAGCTGCTGATGGTATTCAAAATCTTGCTAATGGTCAAGGTGAATTACGTCCTCAAGGAACATTGGAATATTTTGTAGATGGTGAACGTAAAGCAAAATCATATGGAGAATTAAATAGACATGGACAAGATTCATGGATTTTACCTCATAGAAGTTTGGACTGGATTTCACGTGATGAGATGGGGTATAATAAGACAGTAAATGCGAAGTTGTTTAATTATTCGGATAGAGATGACTTCCAAAGATTTATGTTTAGAGCTTCAGGTGACGACAACTATCCTGCCAATGGAGACTTTAATCATGAAGGATCTTGTCATATAAGAGATGAATACGTTCATACATTGGCTCAGAATGGAAATATGAAATTAGATATAAGAGCAGTAGAAAGAGTAGTTGTTTTCTTGGATGGAGAATACTGGGGGCTGTATGGTTTAAGAGAGCGTCCTGCAGATCATGATTATACAAATGAATATTATGATCAAGATAAATACAATCTTCAATACCTTGCAACTTGGGGAGGAACATGGGCAGAATATGGAGGAACTGAAGCTTTTGTAGAATGGGGTAAATTAAGAGACTTTATTTTAGAAAACGATATGTCTTCTGAGGAAAATTATGAAATAGTAAAATCTCAACTTCAAGTAAAGTCGTTGTGCGATTATATGATAGCAAACCTAAACACAGTAGCATCGGATTGGTTAAATTATAATACTGGATGGTGGAGAGGAATAAATCCTGATGGAGATCATAAAAAGTGGGGCTATATACTTTGGGATAATGATGCAACATTTGATTATTACATCAACTATTCAGGAGTTCCAAACACAGATCCTGATGCATTGCCATGTGATATTGACGAGATAAGTGAATACATGGATGAGTTTTTTGGAAATGGTGATGTTGGTAAACATGAAAAAATATTTTTAAAAATGCTTGATGAAAGTGATGAGTTTAGACAGCTTTATTACTCACGTCAAGCTGATTTAATAAATACTGTATTTTCATGTGAAAATATGACAGCTACATTTGATAGTATGATTGCTACAATTGAACCAGAAATGCCTAGACAAATCGCAAGATGGGGAGGAAGTATTTCCGAATGGGAATCTAATGTTCAAGATATGCGAGAGTTTATAGAAGCAAGATGTGTGAGTATTTCTGAAGGAATGGTTGATTGTTATAATATAACTGGACCTTATAGTGTAACATTGGACGTAGAGCCTGCTGGTTCTGGAGAGATAGAATTTAATACTTTGGACATCACGTCATTTCCATGGACAGGAGATTATTTTGGTCAAATGCCAAATTTAATTGAGGCAAAAGCAAATGATCCAGACGTTCCATTTTTATTTTGGAAGACAGAAAATGGAAGTGTAATCAGTCCAGACTCTACCTTGGTCAAAGCTGAGTTGTATGTTGAAGCTGAAGAAACGTTAATAGCTGTGTTTGGAGAAGTAAATGGTCTATTTGAAAAAGAGTTCACAACGGAATGGAATGTATATCCTACGTTAACAAATGGTGATATTTCAATAATTGCAGAATTCGGAAATTCAAATGAAGTAAATATAGAATTGCTAGATATGGAAGGAAGAGTAATTCAGCGATTTGATGTTGGAGGAAATGTACAAGGATCTACATATCACTGGAGTTTAAACATAGGAAATGATTTGCCAAGTGGCATGTACCTCGTTAAAATGGAAACAAAAGAAGGTGTTATGAGTAAAAGGATTGTGAAGGAATAAGATTTTGTAGAACTCCTAAGATGACGAGTTTCATTGAATAAAAGCGACATATTATTTAGCCAGCTAAATAATATGTCGCTTTTTTTGTTACCTAAACAATATTCTTTATTTATGGTGTTATAATTATACAATCTGCA
The DNA here is from genome assembly GCA_964403985.1 of uncultured Saprospiraceae bacterium. Lineage (GTDB taxonomy): Bacteria > Bacteroidota > Bacteroidia > Chitinophagales > Saprospiraceae > JAHDFB01. Next base: position 1,077 of record CAYOIL010000321.1, on the reverse strand, counting down.
ATGATTCACTATTAATTAACACATATATCATTTTTGCTTTAGAATATCGTTTTCTTTAAAATCATCTAGTACAATTACCTTGTTAGAAATAATGGCCATATTACAGGCAATGACTCGCTTTCTGCTGAGTTCTTGAAACTAATAATTCTAGAATTTTATACGAACTCTTAAACAGAAATAGTATAGCATATTGATTGTATAATCTTCTTTTACAGACTATCAAACAATTTGTTTTAATACACATAAGATGAAAAAAATATTCTCATTTGTATGCTCATTTATAATTTTAGGTACAATTTATAGCCAAGAGAAAAAGGGGTATTTTGCTGAACATATTATTGTAGGAACTTCCTTTTTTTATACTCCTGATGTTGGTATTGAAGATGAAATGATTCATCATGAAATCACTTGGAATAATAATGTGTCTATAAGCATAACTAAGAAAATAAATCTTGGTGCAGAATTTAGATACATAAGAACATCTGGTTCAACTCGATTACTTTCACCTCCTGATCCTACAGTTTATTATATGGCAGGATTATTTTCGCAAATTGATATTTTAGAAACGGAAAAATTTAGATTTTTTGGTCAATTAGGTTTTGATATAGGAAACTATTGTTCTTGTGATCGAGAAGCCGATCCTTTTAAGTTAGAGGATAGAAGATATTTAGGTTGGGGATTTGGTGTTAATTATAGGATATTCAAAAATTTCTCTTTGGATGCACACAAATAGATGTTTTAGAAACCGAAAAGTTTAGATTCTTTGGTCAATTAGGTTACGATATTGGTAATTATTGTAAGTGTGATCGTTTCGATGACCCGTATATAGTTGAAAATAGAAAATATGGAGGATGGGGGCTTGGGATAAATTATAGAATTTATCAGCACTTCTCTTTAGATGCACAGATGTATTATAATTACGTTTTAAATAGAGGGGGTTATAACCCTAATGCCTATGGATACTGGGCACTAGGTATAAATTATGACTTTAAAAGAAAGAAAGGGTAGACTAAAAAGGTAGAACATAAAAAAGAGGCTGTCTCACTACGAGATGGCCTCTTTTGATTTGGTCTGAGT
>CAYOIL010000320.1:623-4496 GCA_964403985.1 uncultured Saprospiraceae bacterium | reverse complement strand
GGCTTTGAGTCCGTAACAGGCAGAGCCGCAGCCAATCAAGTCGCATTCTTAAAGGAGCAATGCGGAATATTATTTGAAAAGTTACACGACTACATGGTTGCCAATAAAGAGAGTGGTTGCTATGATCTGTATAAAGGTTTTGATTCTCTTGCTTGTAAAAGCTGTGGATGTATAAAAGTCGAATGCAGTTGTCAAAGTGGAATGAATTGTGTCGAACAAAAAAAATCTCACAATGACTTCGCCTGCGCTTAATTGGATAAATAAACAGATAAAGTTAGCGGTTTGGAATTGTGGGACACTGACCAGTAAAGAGCATGAGGCGGCACGTAGATCGATTTGTGACACATGTCCGAATCGAGGCATGGTCACTGTAAAAAAATCTTTGCCACAAATGGAGGGCTGCAAATTGTGCGAATGCCCACTAGACACGAAAGCAAGAATGCTTGACATCTATAGGATTGAAGGTAGAGAAAATGATTCACTTACAGAGCAAGAAGTCGGCACTGTAAATATGTACAAAAAGATGGGTTTGCCCCCACCTAAGAAATACAAGAAAGTAGAAATAACATGCCCGAAATGGGCAGACATTGATAAAAAGTATAAAAACTAAAATAATGGGAAAATTAATTCCATCAAACGTAGGATACAAGCCTTTAAATCCATACCAATGCCGTTTGAATTATCACAAGGCAGCACCGTGCCCACCTTGTAACAATGACGCGCCAGTATGTAAGATTGTCAGTGATGGACCTATAGAAGGTGTTGTCATAGGATTTAAACATGAGTCTTTGGTGTCCGATGATTGTATTACAGTTACCGAAGGTGTTAATGATGTTGTGTTACTGCCAGCACCAATTGATACCGCTGCTGAAGGCTACACGACTAAACAACTTCAGGACGCAATCTTCCAAACATTAAAGAAATATCCACTTCCAGCAGGATTGACATCTAATCCAGATTTATCAACATTCATTTTAGAGTGTGAAACTGTTTTAAGCATCACTGATGAAGGCTTAGAGCAATACGCATCGTCTGGTTTGATTTCACTTGTCTTGGAAGGTGGCGAAGAGATTGCACTTAAAAAGGTTTGCGATAAAAGAACTGAATGCAAATACCAGTATCAAGGAAACGGAGTCACAGCAGCAGCCGTTGAAGCAGCATTAGTTGCAAAAGAAATTGAGGTATTAAGTGTTAAAGAAACTGTTCTTGATGCCGAAAATGGTTACGCAATGGTTACAGCAGAAGTTGTTGGTGAAGTGCCAGCCGATTGTGTGGTTGAAGGTGCAGCGCCTCAGCATTGCGGATGTTGCGAAGCTTTTTATGATCCAGAGGCGAAAGGTGAAGAAGAAGTCGAAGGTCAAAAAGCAATCTCTCAAATGAATGTAGCAGAGTTAAAAGAAGAGTGCAATAAAAAAGGCATAGAGCTACAAGGAAATGAAAACAAGCAAGCATTAAAAGATTTGCTTAAAGAAGATTAAACACAATTTCAGAATAGCATCGTAGTAAGTATTGGGGGCGTAATAACCCCCAATTTTTTAAAGATTATGTGTAAAAAACCTCAAGGATATATCATAACGAAAAGCGACTGTGTCGTAACGATAAAGGACTTAGCTACTAGCGAATGTTTTTATGTTCAGTCGGTATCTAATGTTACTACAAGCAGCGCAACAATTAATACAGGTACAGGAATACTTAATCTCGATTCCTCATGTAGCAACATTGCAGATATGAAAGCATTTTTTGATGCATGGATGGCAGAGTGCTCAAATGCTGGCGGTGTCAATGGAGATGTTACAGTCACAGCAAATGTTGATTTTGCTCCAGTAATCACAGCTATAGCCGACCTATCGGCAGAGATAAAAGCGGTATGCGAAAAGTTAGAAGCAGACGCCGAAACTCAAGGAGATATTATCGCGGAACTACAAGCATTGTGCGACAAGATACTGGCAGGCAATCAAGCGGACGCAACAGCAACGGCGGCTCTGATTGCTGAGTTACAATCACTATGCGACAAGATACTTGATGGCAATGAAGCGGAGGTTGCATCAGACTTAGCAATACTTGAGTGTTTAAAGGAAATCAAAGACTTGCAGATAAAAAATAGATACACAATAAAAGAGACGTGCGAATACATACACGTAGACGACCAGAAAAAAGACAATCCTCAGACGATCAAAACGATCGTATATGAGGATTGCGACACTGATCCGCCGACACTGATTGAGGTTGAGGTTGGACAGCCAATTGAAAATATTTTTAATTCAGAAAATTATATAAAAATGTCAAATTTTGCAGGCTTACCGCCTTCACTTCCAGCATCAAAGACAGCAGAGAAAACATTAGAAATCTGTGGACCTAATGCAACTGGAACAATTCGAGATGTATTAGACGCAGCAGTTGCTGCTGGTGTATTAATAGATGGTGTGGCTCCAGATGGAATCATCGCAATGGAAATCATCGGAGAATACAAAGGTCAGCAGTGTGCTGGCACAACATTAACCAGTAACGGCCCAACGATTTACGGTGCCGAACCTTCTTTGGTTAGCATTGACGGAGGTCAAAAATTCTGTGAGGCGTTGAAATACGCTGATGAGGACTGTGATGGCTTAGCAGATGCTTGCTATGACTTGACAACTCCATTGGTTATTCCAGCAGGAGCAGGTGTGATTGTTAACGTGAAGTTAGCTCTTTGCGACGACGACCCAACAACTCCAGCAACAGAGGAGAAATAAGTTGGCGACGGATAAGAAATTTTAACAAGAGATTTTGATATGAATAGGCTCATTTTATTTTTAGTAGTATTGACATTAGGGTGCTCACAGAAAGTAAGTGAGCCTATTTTTGATTATAACGATGATCTAGTACAGGCACTAAATGGTGCTGGCGTTCCAATTACAGGAAACTTTTATCAGGCTTGTGACACGATCACAAATGAAGTTATTTGGGTAGACATAATAAATTCAACGACTTGTGAATGTCTAACTCAAAATGGTAGCGATTTTGAAGCAAGGTCTTGTGACAATGTTGCTCCGTGTAAAGATCAAAATATAAGCACACAACAACTTTGTTTTCATGGGTATTTCTATCAGTACGACAATACAACACCAAGCGCAGGAGCTTGTGGTACTCCTAGTGCAAATTATGGACTAAATCCTAACACAACAGAATGGATAAGTTTTGAAAACTCTTGCGATAATTTTGATGCATTCGCAGGAACAATAAACAGTGCAGCAACTTTAAATGGATACTTTGATTCGATGGAGGCTACGCTAGATGCAAACACTTCGTCAAATTGGGATTGGGGCTTGGATGTTCCAAATAAATGCTGGAGGTTTTTCACCACAATATCATCAGAACAATGTTATGGAAAATGGGATCTAAATTATAGAGGAAATTTAGTAGAAGTCATTCCAAGAATACAATACGAAAAGTGTGAACTTACTAGACAAGTCTGTGAATCAAAAAATGATAATGGAATAGTAGTCGAAGATGTCAAATACTTAGATTCAGAAGGCAATGAAATTACAGACATGGTGCAATGGATAATTGATTGTACTGGATGGAATGCAACTGCCGTAAAAAATGTATATCCTGACGATGCTTCAATAATAAATGAGTTAACAACAGATTGCACTTATAGGGGAGTCCAAGAAATAGAATCAAATTGTCAATTAGGTACAGAGTTATTGTGTGCAGGAGACGATGGATCAGGAATACCATTAACATTATATTGGTCAGTGTGCGATGGTATTTATTCCCAGACTATATATACATCTGAAAGCCTAAATTTAGACCCTACAGAATGGTTTGAATACGATGGACCTTTTGCTAATTGTGATGGTACTGATTTTGAAGGTCCAGATTTAGAAGATA
>CAYOIL010000320.1:0-613 GCA_964403985.1 uncultured Saprospiraceae bacterium | reverse complement strand
TCTTGTGACAATGTCGCACCATGTAAAGATCAAAATGCTCACGGCGAAATAAAATGCTATGGAGCAGAAGGTGCAGAAGGAGCTCAAACTTATAATAACGAAGCACCTAATACAGATATAGTCTATTCGATTGGAGGTGGTGATAATGCCTTAATGAAATGGAATTTTAATCTAGCAGGAGCAAACGAAGATGGCAGTGTTGACTTCAGCCAAGCCATTGTAGACTGTATTGATTCTGGTGAAGTTGCGAATATAACTATAACAGACCAAGGCGGAAATGTCGTGACTTTTGACGCTGACGGTTATAGTGGAACAGTTGCGAATAATAACTTACTATTAGAAGGCGAGGGAAGTGCAGGAATAAGCGGTGCAGTTACTACTGCTACGTTTACCTGTTCTGGCTCAAGTGGATTTGGTGAAGCATATTTTTGTACAACATGCGGACAAGGTGGAACATGGTTCGATACCGTAACGGGTGAAGAGGTGGATCCTGAGTCTTTATTTACTTGTGAGAAAGATTGCCTTACTGAAATTATCGAAGGTGTAGGCTGTTTAATCGAAGATGTCGAAGGTGTAGGGATACAAGACGACCCTGTTTTATTTTTCTTAGAAA
>CAYOIL010000319.1:0-4500 GCA_964403985.1 uncultured Saprospiraceae bacterium | reverse complement strand
ATATGCAGGGGTGTTTTTTGGAGGACCAGGTGCTGTTCGTTTAGAAAATAGTTTGATCAGATGGATGTGTGACATTGTAGGCTTTCCTAAAAACGCGCATGGTAATTTATGTTCTGGCGGTTCAATTGCGAATTTGATCGCTATAACTACTGCAAGAGATAAAAAAGGGATAACATCGAGAAAAGTTGATTCTAGTGTAATTTATGTAACAAATCAAACCCATCATTGTGTTCAAAAAGCTATTCGAATAGCGGGTTTAAATGAAGCAATTCTTCGCTATATTCCTATGGATGCTAAGTATAAGATGGATATAAATCAATTAAACCTTCAAATTGAAAATGACAAGAAAGAAGGCTTAACTCCATTTTTAATTGTAGGATCTGCAGGTACTACAGATACTGGTTCTATTGACCCATTAAATGAGATGGCTGAAATTGCTGAAAATAACAACTGTTGGTTTCATGTAGATGCTGCTTATGGAGGTTTTTTCGTATTAGTTGATGATTTAAAAGATAAATTTATAGGAATGAACAGGGCCGATAGCGTGGCTATTGATCCTCATAAAGGGCTATTTTTATCCTATGGATTAGGAGTAATTTTGATTAAGGATGTTAAAGCGATGTTTGACACCCATTTTTACAAAGCTTCTTACATGCAAGATGCCCAAGAAAAATTTGATGAAATCTCTCCTGCTGATGTAAGTCCAGAGCTCACCAAACATTTTCGAGGATTACGACTATGGCTGTCGCTACGCCTTTTTGGGCTTGACCCATTTAAAAAATGTCTAGAAGAAAAACATTTACTGGCTAAGTATTTTCGAAAAGAGGTAGAAAAAATAGGATTTGAAACAGGAGGAGATCCAGAATTAAGTGTGGTATTATACCGATATCAAAACACTTCTGATAAAAATATTTTCAATAAACTTCTTACTGAAGAAATTCATAAAGATGGCAGAGTCTTTTTATCATCGACTACCTTGAATGGAGAAGAATGGATGAGAGCGGCTATATTAAGTTTTCGAACACATAAAAGAACAATGGACTTATGTTTGACAATGTTAAATGATTGTGTTCAAAGAGTAAAAGAGCGATTATCTAATTAAGGAATTGAAAACTATCCAAAAACTTATCAATATCTGTGTTTACAGAATTATCAAACTCTGTCATTACTTGAACTACATATAAACGATCATCCTTAAGGGTTGCCCTTGATTTGATAGCATATTCTTTACCGAAATGAATAACCCATTGTTCAAAATTCATACCTGATTGTTGAATCTCTGTTTGATAAATTTTTTCAGAATTATCATTAAGATGAGACGCATCTATAAATTCCTGAACAACGATACTTTTCAATTCTGCACTATCAATAGGAAAAGTATTTTCTGGATATGGAATTACAATTATTTGATATAAAAAATTCTCATCTCTTTTAGGAGCTTGGATACCGAATGATACCACTTGAAGGTTTCCAAAATCAGTCATAGCTGAATTGGATTTTTCAACAAGTTCATAAGGCGTAAGAACTTTAAAATTCAGTGAATCATTCTGAAAGTCTTGCCAAGTTTGGCCGAATACAAAAAATGGCGCTATTAAAAACAAAAAGATATACTTCATACGTTTACTTAACGTGTTTATCTATAAAATGTATCCTAAAAAAACTATAATTTTTATACTTATACATTGTAAGTTTGTTTTGAATTAAAATTGTACCTATGAAATTCTATCTATTGTTGATAGTTTCCCTTTTTATTTTTTCCTGCAAGGGAGATAATACGGAGTCAAATTTAAGTGGAGAGGAAGAGTATTTCGAAGATTATCAAGAGCCTTTTTATAAATGGGGATTTATTGATACTGAAGGAAAAATGGTCATTGAAAAAAAGTTTGATGATTTGCGTCCATTTCAAAATGGATTAGCTAGAGCAAACTACAATGGTAAGTGGGGTTTTATAGATAAAACCGGAAATGATGTTATCCATTTTAAATACAGAGGTACATTTCCATTTAAAGATGGTTTGGCACGAGTTCAGAACTTTGAGAAGAAGTATGGATTTATTGATAATTCAGGAGAAATGATAATTCCTGATACCATGTCATTGGTTTTTGACTTCAATAGTGAACGTGCTCGGGCGAAAAAAGGCACTGCATATGGCTATATCAATACAAAGGGAGAATGGGTTATACCTCCTACATTCAAAAAATGCTCAAATTTTGAAAACGATCACGCAAGAGTTTATCAATTTGGTAAAGTAGCTGTTATAGATTCTGACGGGAATTTTAAGATTCCATATGAAGATGGGAATGAAAAAATGTTCACGACTTCAAATGATTTAGTACGTGCAAAAAAGGGGAAATCTTATAGATATTACAGTTTAAAAAACTATAAAGTTAAAAAAGATGGATTTATTAATGCAACTGATTTTGTAGACAATTTATGTGCTGTAGAAACAAGTAAAAAAGAATGGAAAGTGATGAACACTTCGTTTAAAGAATTATTTACTATTCAAGGAGATAAAGTGAAATATGCTGGGAATAAAATGTGGATTGTAGTCAATGATGGTATTTACAAGTTAGTAAATAGTTCAGGGAAAAGTATTTCAGAAAAACCTTATTCAATGCTTTATGGCTTTAATGAAGGCTTAGCACCATTTGAAGAAGATGGGAAATGGGGATATTTAGATATAAATGGGCAAGAAGTAATGGAAGCGAATTTACCTTTAGCTTGGGAGTTTGAGGAAGGATATGCAAGAATGATAACAAATAAAGGTATCATGTATATAAATCCGGAGATGGAGTTAATTTTTCCCGATGGATACAGTGATGCACATAATTTCTCAGAAGGTTTAGCTCATGTTCAATAAGCATAAAAACGCTTTGATATAATTCAAAGCTGACAAAAAAAGTAAAAGACAATAAAATATTATCTTTGCGGTAATTTTAGTTTATTAATCACATAAATTAAAATGATCAACAAATCATTTATCAAAAGAATAAAACTTACAATCGTATGAAATATGATGTTATAGTAATAGGGAGTGGCCCTGGTGGATATGTAGCTGCGATAAGAGCATCTCAATTAGGTAAAAAGGTGGCAGTTGTAGAAAAGGAAAATTTAGGCGGTGTATGCTTGAATTGGGGATGTATTCCGACAAAAGCCTTATTAAAAAGTGCGCAAGTATTTGACTACATTTCTCATGCTCAGGATTATGGAATTAAAGTAGGTAAGCCCAAAGCAGAATTCAATAACATTATTAAAAGATCAAGAGATGTTGCGGCTGGAATGAGCAAAGGTGTTCAGTTTCTATGTCGTAAGAATAAAATTGATGTTTTAGATGGCTATGGAAAGTTACAGCGTGGGAAAAAAGTAGAAGTTGAGAATAATGGTAAAAAAACAACTTATGATGCGGACGCTATAATAATAGCAACAGGTGGAAGAGCGCGTGAATTGCCAAATCTGAAGATTGATGGAAAGAAAATCATCGGTTATAGAGAAGCAATGACTCTTGCCAAAATGCCTAAAAAGATGGTTGTTGTAGGAGCAGGTGCAATAGGTGTTGAATTTGCTTATTTCTACAGTAAATTAGGAACAGAGGTAACGTTAGTTGAATACATGGAACAAGGATTACTTCCTCGTGAAGATGCTGATGTTTCAAAAGAATTGACAAAAATATTCAAGAAAGCAGGAGTTAATATTCTTTCTAACTCTTCAGTAGAGACTGTAAATACAAGTGGAAAGACTTGTAAAGTTTCTATCAAGAGTAGAAAAGATGGTAAAATGCAAGAATTAGATTGCGATGTTGTCCTTTCTGCTGCCGGTGTTACTGCTAATATTGAAAATATTGGACTTGAGACTTTAGGTATTAAAACGGATCGAGGTCTTATTCAGGTTAATGAATTTTATGAAACCAATGTTAAAGGGATTTATGCAATTGGTGATGTGGTTCCAGGAGCAGCATTAGCACACGTTGCTAGTGCCGAAGGAATTATTTGTGTAGAAAAGATCGCAGGCGAAAACCCTGAACCATTGGATTATGGAAACATTCCTTCTTGTACATATTGTTCGCCAGAAGTTGCAAGTGTTGGTATGACAGAAAAGGCTGCAAAAGAAGCAGGTTATTCACTGAAAGTGGGTAAGTTTCCTTTTTCAGCTTCTGGAAAAGCCAGTGCTGCTGGCGCAAAAGAAGGTTTCGTGAAAGTAATTTTCGATGAAAAATATGGAGAATTCCTTGGAGCCCATTTCGTAGGTGCTAATGTAACAGAAATGATCGCAGAAGTTGTTGCAGCTAGAAGACTTGAAGCAACAGGTCACGAAATCATTAAAACAGTTCACCCTCACCCTACAATGAGTGAAGCGGTTATGGAAGCTGCAGCTGCTGCTTATGGAGAAGTAATTCATTTATAGGATACAAGCTAATAACAAGAAAAGGGTCAGTTTTCCAACTGACCCTTTTTTTTATTTCAACTTTTTCTCCATTTTGAAATGTGGAATACTAACCTCTTC
>CAYOIL010000318.1:0-4502 GCA_964403985.1 uncultured Saprospiraceae bacterium | reverse complement strand
TGGGTACAGCAATACAAAGGGATTGGATTCTTTGCTTTTGATAAGATATTATATGAACATGTACATATCCATTCAAAGTAAAGCTATCCACATTTATAGAGAATCAAATAACTTCAAATAAAAATATTCTATCAACGTACTTTCTATATGTTGTGGGTTTTGACTTATATTTTTTGGGCTTAAAGCCCAAAATCAAATAAATGAAGTGCTGTATTAATTTAATAAAGGGAGTTGATTAAGAACAATAGTAGTTGTAAGATAAATTGGCCAAAAAAAAATCCGGAATCAAAAGTGAATCCGGATTTATTATAAGTAATTAGTAGTTTTTTAATTTACGAGAGTAATATCTCCATATATTATCTCCGTACTGCCATCTTCATAGACAACATTTAAAGCATATACATAAACTCCTGGATTAAGACGTCTACCTTTAAATTGACCACCCCATGAAGGAGCTGATCCATCTAAAGCTAAATCAATTTCTTCAAATACTTTTTCTCCCCATCTATTATAAACTTGAAGTAAAGGCATTGAAATTATTTCTTCGTTAGGGAAGATGTTCCATATGTCATTGATACCATCATCATTTGGTGTAAATGTATTTGGAATATATACTTGTTTAATTTTTTCCGAACGGATACTAATACAATCTTCTGACAAACATCCATTACCGTAATCTACTATCGCACACACACTGATATCTTCTTCAGGTGCAAACTCAAATACGATACAATCTGGACCTTCACAAAGCACTGAACCATCAGCTTCGTTAACCCAAGTAACTGTATTAATATCATCGATTGGGATGTTAGAATTTATGGTGTATGAATTCGAATCACCAGAGATAATAGAAGTGTTACCAGAAATTGAGATTTCTTCTTGAGAAGGTTGTGAAAGAACGAACGTTTCAGTGTATTCACACATTTCTTCATCCAATATCGTAATTGTGTAAGAGGCACCAACAAGAGTATCTATAGTTGTACCATTCAATGGTTGATTATTGATTAAGATCGTATAATCTCCAGAACCTCCAGAAGGAATTACTTCAATAGAACCATTGTTTATGTCTGCACAACTAGGGTCAATAGCAATTATTTCAGCTGTAGGGCTTTCATTAATTCTGATGATAGAATTATCAACATAGTCACAATTTCCAACTGTAAAAGAAACTGAAACAAAGTGATTTCCAGGTCCTGAAACTTGAGGATCAAAAACACCGTTATCATTAAGGCCAATTCCAGTCCACATAATATTAGTTATATCTGGAGTTCCATCTGTTGAATATTCTAATTGGATAGTACCTGTTGTTTCATCCAAACAAATTTCTTCGGTATCCATTATGTTTAGATTCAATACTGGGCAATCTTCAGTTGTACAAGTTGTTGCAAAAACAACATCTCCACATGCACAATCAGAAACTGCGATTATTTCAAACTCTACAAGTTCGTCAGCATCAAGGTCTGAAACTTCGAATTCTGTATTTGTGGTAATTGTTTCTTCAATTCCGTTCACAAATACAATATAAGAAGAAGCACAATCGACATCAGGCCAAGAGAAAACTATGTTATCAGTTGATGGTTCACAATCAAATCCAGGTGTAGGCATTGCAAGTTCTTCTTGAACTTCAATATCAAGTTCGAATACCTCGGAAACACAACCATTTTCATCAAGTGTCAATTCAATAGTATACATACCTGGATTACTAAATCCAGTCATATATTGAGAACCTGATCCTACAACAATCCCATTGGGGTTAATCCAATTGAAAATAGCATCAACATCAAAACTGCCTGTAAATTCTAATGTAAGACTATCAGTAATACAAACTGTAGGATTAGCATCGAAAGCAGCTGTAGGAGTTGGTAGAACGGAAATATCTATTGTATCATATTCTTGGCATCCTAAATTGTCATATTCTAAGATTATTTCAAATAATCCTGTATCGGATACTGCTGGATCAAATACACCAAACTGATCAACACCAGGTCCAGACCAAGTTAAAACTCCTTCAGGTTGACCTCCAATAATATCTGCATTAATTTGAATTGTATTACCAGAATTATCAAGACAGATTGATGTATTATCTGTTGTGAGATCAATAATCACAGGAGGGCAATTCAATGCCGTACAAGATTCGAAATCACTTACATTAGCACATCTATTAGTAGAAAGTGCAACAACTGAAATATCAACAATATTTCCAGGCTCTAAACCATCAATAAAAATAAAATTATCTGTTTGAATGCCAACTTCAACGCTATTAATAGTCACTAAGTACCCTGAAGAATTGGCTATTTCATTCCATGTAAAAGTTATATCATTCGTTTGAGGATCACATGTTATCACTAATGGATCTAAAGTATCTTGTACTAAGACATCAACTAAAACACTTTCAGATATACATCCATCATTGTCAACAGTTAGCTCCATTGTTTTTAATCCAGGAGTATCCCAAGATATTTCAAAAGGTGCTGATCCATTTCCTGTTGCATTCCCTTCGTCAAAATCCCAGCTAAATTCACCAGTAGAAAGAGTTCCTGTATAATTTACAGAAGCGACTTCAGTTATACATATCGTATCGGTTACAGTAAAAGTACTTATAGGTTGTTCTAATACTTGGATTGTAATTGATTCATTATAAGGACAATCAGTAACATAGTTTAAAACAATTACATGCGATCCAGCGTTTGCTTCAGAAGGATCAAATAATCCTTCAGCAGCATCTACAATTCCATCTCCTACCCATTCAACAGTCGAATTATTATCGAATGGAGTGATCGTTTCGGCTAGATTTATAATTCCAGCATTTGTATTTAGACAAATAGGTACAATAGAGTCTATTGAAATTTCTACAGGCGGGCAATTTTGTGCAATACAATTTTCAGTATTTATTACATTATTACATACACCATTGTCAACAGCAATCAGTTCTATTTCAACTTCATCATTTGGGTCCAAACCCGTAACAGTAAAGGTTCCATCTTCTTCATTAAATATTGCACCAGGAGGTGCATTTATTACATTTACAATATAATCATCAGCCACATCATCCCATGTGAAAACGATAAAATCAGTTTCACTTTCGCAACTAATAATAGGAATAGGAAGTTCGTCAACTACAACTATTGAATCTACAAAAACTTCACTGGTACAAGAGCCTTGACTTACTAATACGGAGAGTATTTTTTTACCTGTTGTAGCATAACTTATGTTAAATGGCCCAGGAACGTTATCATCAGCAAGGTCAATATCTCCTCCATCAAAACTCCACGTGTAATCACCTGAAGAAAGAGGAGTACCATCATATAATAATGTAGCATCACTATTTAAACAAACAGAGTCTGGTAGACTAAAAGATGCGACTGGCTGCGCTATAACTTCAACATCTTCACAGACAGGTGGGCTTTTACCACAACCATTATCTGCTTCGACACAAATTGTATAAATTGTTCCAGATGTAGCTCCTTCCCAATTGATTCCTAGTTCAGTATTGTTATCTTCAATTACTAGTCCACCTGAAGGGCTAACATCCCAATTGTATGTATTATTCGGATCGTTATTCGCATTAAGTGCATAAGTTAAAGAATCAAGAATACATGGATTTAAGTTCCAAACATCTAATTCGGGGTCATCAGGAAAGAGACCACCTTCTTGAGCATTAATAACATTTGAAGTGAATATACATTCTGTTTCAAATCTTTCGACTGTTATTTCTACTTGGTATGTACCATTGGCAATAGGAACCACGATCATTTGATTTTGCGGATTCCAATTTTGTCCATTTTCAGTCCATATAATTTCACCATCAAGTAAAAGGTTAAAGTTTACTTCATATTTAAAAAAGTCGTTTACATTTCCTCCAAATCCTAATTGGAATTCAAGCATTCCATCGACACATACAGGATCGAATAAAATAGCTTGTAAAAAAACAAAATCTAGTCTTAAATTAATCAAACTATCACATCCATTCATATCTGCTTGAGGGCAGACTAAAGCTTGAGCAAAATCTTCTGACTCCTGACCTACTTGAATATTACATATGTTCACAACAGTAGGTGTTCCACAAACAAGCATATCGACAAATTCAGGATCTTGAAGCGGAATAGCGTCTATTGAAATTGATTGAACAAGATCACAAGAATAATTAGACGATTCTATATCTATGGAATAATCTCCAGGAGAGAAAATTGCAGGACCTTCCCATCCATCAGGTAAATAACCAATATCTAAATCATTTTGACAAACACCTTCGTCTGGTAAAATTTCTTCAGGAATTGGAACTACTTCGAATGTTTGACATTCTACATCACTACTATCACAGCAGTTAAATGCAAAACCACATATATCAAAGGTACCCAATGTATTAAAGTCAATAATCGTATTGTAGGTTCCCAAAGGTAATTCAATGATTCCTGTAGGGTAATCTGGTGTAGGGGGATCAATCGACAATTGAAGATCTGCATTTGCTCCAGATGGAGGGTCAATACTAAATTCTATAGAAC
>CAYOIL010000317.1:0-4516 GCA_964403985.1 uncultured Saprospiraceae bacterium | reverse complement strand
CCGATGTGCAGGCATTGATCATGGACTTTGAGCTCCTGAATCAAGACTTGGGAGCCCAACAGATGGTTGAGATGCTGGACCTCGCGGCTCCGATCATTCAACGGCACAGTCAGCAGCTTGCGACCCAGCTTCTTGGACGCAGAGGGAAAGGACTAGCCCCCGATGTAGAAGGACTCGTTGCTCAGCTGGAGTCCGCCCGCCCTTGTCGGTTGACGCCCCGATCTCCGACGCTAATGAGCGCATCTTCACCAGTCCTTCGAGGACTTGGTGGACATGGTACGGCAGTCTCGGGACTTGTCCAGCTCGGGCAGAACCGTTTGATCTCTGGATCGTGGGACGGCAGTCTTCGCGTTTGGGACCTTGAGTCGGGCAAGTGTACGGAGAAGTTCGATGTAGAGTCATCTGTCGTTGCGATGGATCTCCAGGGGCAACACGACGTCGCGCTCGCCGGTAGCGACGGGATCGTGCGTATCTTCAACACTCAACGCAGGGGGATGATGAGCAGATTGACCGGGCACAAGGGGGGCGCCAGGGCAGTCTCATGGCTCGATTCGAACACGCTCGTGTCGGCAGGTGAGGATGACACCATCAGGGTCTGGCGACTTGATCGGAACGAATGCCTGAGAGAGTGGCCCGTTCCTGATCAACTAATCAGCGAGCTCGTTCCGCTCGAACATGATCGCTTTCTCAGTTGCGAACCAGGAGGTGGTGTCATGTTGTGGTCGATCGATTCGGATGAATCAAGAGTCGTTCTTGCACCGCAGATCGGTGGGCGCCATATCGCGACGCTGGATTCAGATCGGCTCATTTCGATGGAGCCGATGGGAGCCATCCAAGAAGTCGACATTGTGACGACCGAAGCCCGGCATCTCGGTACTGTGAATGCCAATCACATCATTGCCGTGAGTGAACCCAAAGAGGGGCGAGTTGCGATCGTCTGCGACTATCGTTCGGTACAGGTCGTTGAACTCGCCTCAGGCAGTACGATCGCCAACGTCTCTGCGCCGACAGGTCGAATCACATCAGTTACCTGGGTGACACAAGTTGTAGTCGCATGTGGTACAGAAGAGGGAACGCTTTGGCTCGTTGACACCTCGCAGTCTGATCAAGAGGACATGCTCGTAAGGCACACAGGGAGAGTGACTACCATTCTGCGTCTTACATCGACGTTAGTGGCTTCGTCCTCCTGGGATGGTCAAGTCTTGGTGTGGGATCCAAGAGGCGGCCGAGCCCGTAGATTCATCCGCCCCCGGCTAAGCATGATCTCAGAAATGAAGCTCGTAGGCTCCACCTTCCTGGCGACGGCCTCGTTTGACAAGTCGATATCCCTTTGGAGCGTAACAGAGGGGACTAACGTTTCGTCCGTCTGCCACAACGGGCTCGTAACCGGTATGACGTACCTGGGCGATCACTCAGTCGTTAGCTCTTCACGACATGACGATTGCGTCCGGGTCTGGTGCCCCTTCACAGGAAACGCTTTGCCGGGCTTTGAGGGTCACACGGAAGGCGTAGAGGCGATCGTGCGTATAACGCCAGAACTGCTAGTGTCCGGCGACCGGGGCGGCAACGTGCGAGTTTGGGATGTTGCGTCACGCCGCTTACTGAGGACTCTTGTCGGGCACGAACGCGAGGTTCACCGGATTATCAAACTAGACGATTTCCGAGTCGTAAGCGCGTCCCATGACTACACGCTCCGAGTATGGGACATCCGGAGCGGTGAACTTCTACACGTTTTGATCGAGCATTCCTACGTCATCTTCGACGTTCTAGTCGTGGGCGATGACCGAATCGTGAGCGTTGGCGCGGACACGAAAGTGGTCGTTTGGGACACAGTCAAAGGGGTGGCACTTGCAAGCCTCGTTGGACACGAAGGCGGCGTCTCGTGCGTGACAGTCTTAGATGAGTCGCATGTCGCAACCGGGAGCGATCACGGGGAACTTCGCATATGGGACTGGAAGGCTGGGCATCTCGACGCATCCCTGAATATTGATGCGGGAGTGAGCAGCCTGCTTTGGATCCCCAGCGAGCGCGTTCTTGTGGTGGGCGACGATTCAGGGGGGATGCACTTTATGGACTATTGGTAGGCGTCGTGACCATCGTTGTGTTCCACCGGCCAGCCGCGGCCGTCACGGTACCCTGAAGGTTGATGTACTGCTCGCAAGACCACCAGGCGTGTGAATGACATTGGACGAAGACGATGGAAGAATGAGTCGGGCTACCATCGACAAGGCCGGGTAGAGAACACGTTCTTTCGATAGAAGGCGGTGATCGGCGGCCGTTTATGGGCACGCGCGCTGGGCGCACAAGAAACGGAAGCCACGGTCGCCTGCAACGTATTGAGTCGGATGCGCGGCCTCGGCTGGGCCGCGTCGAAGAAGATCGCCCCATGATTCTCGTGGGGATGGGGGAATCGTGTCCCCAATCGGCCTTTGTGCAACAACGCCTCGGTGCAGGACCTTGGCGTAGACTAGAGTGGGGCACTTGTAGCGCGGTCCTCGCGACTGCCCATTTCGAAGTCCTTTCCGTCGACAGATCGCTGCGGTTAAGCTCCCATTAAGCTCCCATAAGGAGATGCTCTACAGCTCAATCAACTCAGCCGATTCTAACTGTCGCTTTCTGGCATGTTCACCCGAACCACGCCGAAGAAAATGGCTCTTCGAGAGTTTTCTGGCACGCTGGAACCTAAAGCTTGACTCTGAGTGTAACGCAACATCGATGGTCTCGTGGGGATGGCTGACTCCTCGACTTCGCGTATTGATTCCGGAGGATCTTCGAGTGATTGCTTCTCAGCCGGAGGACATCTTCGTAGAAGACCTTCCCAAGGGACTACAATGGCCAGCACAGAGACTCGTCGATTGCGCATCATCCTTGGACTGGCCCAGCGTGCAGGATGCAGGCGCGCCCGAGTTGTGGCGCCACCCACTCGATGAGCCATCTCTCGAGGATAACGGGGACGCGACGGAGTTGCTCTTGGACCCGAGCGCGGAACCACCTATTGGTTGTAGTTCAATACCGCCAAGCCTTGATGCCCCCCAGCACATTGACTACCTCGCCTACTGGCAGGCGTACTTGGCCGTGGAACTCGAAGATGCTGCGCGCCGGGATCGCCTCTACCTGCCCGGGACGCAAGCTTGGACCGGCGGACAACACGAGCGACTCCTCAAGGAAGCCGCATCATCTAACAAGCGGATTCAAGACAAATGGAAGAAACGCGAGACAACGTTCGAGTGGATCGCTTGCTATCGAACGCTCCTCGCCAAGCACCACTTGCGTAGTCTTGTCGATGGTAACCCTGGCTTCAAACCGTTGGATGAGTCGAGGCAGCTGGCCGTGGAGTACGGCCTCACCCCCGATGGAATCGCAGGAGAGATCAGGGACGTGTTGCTTGTGATGTGGCGAGAATCCGACCGAATTCGTTCTTTCAACAAGCAGGCATATCGAGCCCTCCTGCGAGAAGATATTCAACGAGCGCTCTCGTTGCGGTCTGCGATCACCGGCTACGAGTTCGACCTCAACGACCCAGCTTGGACTTATCCAGGGCGGGGGCAACAGCCCTGGTCCGAGCTGATCGAGGCTCTTCCACTTGAGGTGGGTTTGGTTCGGCGCCATCTCGCACGGCGCCTGGCTCTGTATGTTGCCCTTGTGCCACCGGAGGGCGATCGAACGGTCCCGGCCACTGAGCCTGAGATCGAGCCTCTCCTCAAGAGGCACTGGGTGTCGGAGCCTTCGCTCCGCCGCGTAGGATTCGCACTCCATCGGCTGCAGCGAGAACTCAAGGCTCCCGACAAGCACGCTGTGCTCAACACCATTCCCTCTCACGAGCGCATTGAGCAAATGCTGCTGTGCACGCTGCACACTGAAAAAGTTCTCTCTTCGTACAACAGCAGGTTCTCCGGTGCGACAAAGGCACCGGAAGTTCGTAAAACGGTTAAGCGCGTCCTCGATGCGGCTCTTTGTAAGTTCACGAGGCTGACGAGCAAGCAGCGAGCGCGGACGGTACGAACCGCAGACAAGTTGATGGGTGAGAGAGGTCAGCTTCACACCGGTGTTCCTGAGGCACGTGATCTCTTTCTGGCAGCGGAAAGCGTTTGCACCGGTTCTCGTGCTGGAGACCTGCTTACTACGGCGCACATCAATTTCGTCATCGCACGCAACTACATGGCTCACCACGATCTGCGTGACGAGGAACTTGCTTTCGGAGGCGGCGATAAGAAAGCGCCAGGGTTCGTGCTCCTCACGAGCGCGTTGACGACCCTAGTCACGTGCTTGGCGCTACAAGCGAAGTCGGCGAAGAAGTGACCTAAGCACCTAGGCCGTAGTGTCCCATCGGTCAGCCGACGCCCTGACGACACCGTAAGAGCATGTTAGTGACGTAGCCCCAGAAAGTCGCTCCAGCAGTTCTTGGGAAGACGGTGTACAACCGTCCTGGAGGACGACATGCGCAAGAGTCGATTCACAGAAGCCCAGATCATTGGGATCCTGAAGCAAGCCGAAGGCGGCGCGAAGGTCGGAGACC
>CAYOIL010000316.1:0-4534 GCA_964403985.1 uncultured Saprospiraceae bacterium | reverse complement strand
CATTGAATGTTATGACTGGTAAAGCATATACTGGTGATAAGTTTGATGAAGCAATTGCAATAGGAAATAAAGCTCTTACAATAAAAGATCATGCGTCTATTGCATATTATGTATCTCGAGCATATCTAGAAAAAGGAGAAAATGATAAAGCATTAGAATTAGCTACGAAAGCAGTTGATACAGCTACTAAAAATGAGACAATGGAAGATAAATTCTACATTGCTCAAGCTAAGGCCTATGCAGCAACTGGAATGAAAACTGAAGCAATTGCGGCTTATGAAAAAGTAACAGAAGAAAAATACCTGGAACAAGCTAAATACCAAATTGGTCAATTGAAAGGATAATAGATCCAGAAAGAACAATAAAAAAACCCAATAATCTTAGTTGATTATTGGGTTTTTTATTTGTCTTAAATAATTAAAACATTGTATGACTAAGTCAATAAATTAAGTTAAAATCAACTGTAGATTAACTTAAAAACCCAAACCAATCAATGTAGAAAACAATATGCCAGGCGCTAAAGAAAGTAAAAAGGCATATAAATTAATCTTCTTTTTAGGCACATCCTTTCCTTGAAATTCAAAATGATTTCTTAAAAGTGGTCGAAAAATAAAACTTAGCGAAACAATTGGTACAAATATTCCAAGTAAAACCAACGCAAGACCAAGAAAATTTGCAGCTGCGGCAGCTCCTGAGAATAAAATAGCAATTCCAAGAAATACCAATAAAAACCCTACAAGCATCCCTGCCAATATTAACAAGGTAGCCCATAACCAAAACAATGAATTTGTTTTTTCTTTAAGCGTAAAAACACTTTGAATTTTTGATTTAATTATTGTTCTTACTTTTTCTAAAAAAGAATATTTTTTCTCTACTAATTGAGAATCGTTTGTTTGAATTGCAGTTACAGAATTAATCGCAGATACAGCATGAGCTTTATTGGGGATAGCACTAAAAACAAAGCTAAAAGTAAGGAACAGAAACAGAATTTTAATATTTTTCATCGTTTGTATTTTATAAATTTTTCAATAGTTAAAAAAACAAAAGTAGTTAAAATTTTTTTTTTAATGATCCTAGAAAAACTAGCATTTTTTCGTTATGGCAACATAATTAAATAGGTAGCATTAAACAATTTAAGTTTTCCGAAGGAAGTCTAACAATCCCAATAATTGAAATTTAGTACTTTTGGGATATAAAATAATATATGCATTCTTGACCATCAGTATAATTAAAAAAAGGTTATAAAACTGAAAGAGGAAATGGAATATAGAATTCGTAGAACAAAAAATAAAATAGAAAACAAAATTCATGAATCAGAACAAATTAAAAGGAAAGAATGTACTTATAACAGCAGGTGCACAAGGAATTGGTGAAGCAATTACTAACCATTTTATCGAAAGTGGAGCGAATGTTGCCATTCACTATTTTTCAAGTTCTGAAATGGCAAATGAACTTGCTAAAACTGCTCAAAGTAGAGGGCAAAAAGGTATTGCTATAGGAGGCGATTTAACGAAAGAAGAAGATGCTAAAAAAGTGGTAGCAAAAACAATTGAGGAATTGGGTGGATTAGACATTTTAATAAATAATGCAGGATCATTAGTAGCACGAAAAAGAATAGGTGATATAGAACCAGATTTCTGGCATAAAGTGATGGACATCAATATGACTTCTATGGTATATGTTACTAGAGCAGCTGCTAGTCATTTGTCAAAAAATGAAAACAGCAGTATAGTAAACTTAGCTTCATTAGCAGGACGTAAAGGGGGACATGCAGGATCATTAGCTTATGCTACAAGTAAAGGAGCTATTCTTACATTTACAAGAGCATTGTCAGCAGAGCTAGGACCTGAAGGTGTAAGAGTTAATGCAGTGGCTCCAGGTCTAATTCTTGGAACTTCTTTTCATAATACACATACAACAAAAGAATCAGCAGCTAAAACCATATCTGGAATTCCTATTTCAAGAGCTGGTAATTCAGATGATGTTGCAAGAGCCGTAATTTATTTAGCATCAGAATATGATGGGTTTATCACTGGTGCTACCTTAGATATTAATGGTGGTGTTTATAATATGTAATCCTGAAATAATGAAACCAGTCATAATTCTAGGTAGTGAACGCTATAATGGAAATACTCATAAAGTTACTGTTCAACTTGCTAAGATCTTAAATTGCCCTATTATCAATTTACTTGATTACACTATTGAAAGGTACTCATATGAAAGTAATTATTCAGACAACGATAATTTTCTTGAGATCATGAAGAATATTACGGATTCTCATGACGTCCTTATTTTTTCTACACCTGTTTATTGGTATTCGATGAGCGGATTAATGAAGATATTCTTTGACAGAATTACAGACTTATTAAAGGCAGAAAAAGAAACTGGACGAAAATTGAGAGGGAAATCAATAGCTGTTCTTACAAGTTCTAACGGAAGTAACTTAGGAGAAAATTTCTGGATCCCCTTTAAACATACTGCAGATTATTTGGGAATGAAGTTCTTGGGTGGAGTACATACTTATGAAGATAAAAACAATGAACATGCAATAGAAAGCTTTGCTTTAAAGCTTAAATAAACCCGTATTATGCGTTACATAATCAGCTAGAAAATGAAACTACTGTAAAACCAGTCTTATTACATTTTTTAGAGGTATTATTACATGTAACAACTTTTGCTTTATTGACACTGTGTGAAATCTTCTAAATCGGAAGTTTTTATTGCATCTTAGCCCTTTAAATAAAGTACTAACATATGATTCGGCTTAAAATATTAATATATTCAATCCATTCTTAAACCAATTTGATTTAGAATAAGTTAGACTTTTATAGAAAGAGACGAAAACAAAAACTATGACATTAGAAGAATTCCACCAACTTAAATGGGACACAGTAAAGGACTATACGGATATAACATATAGAAAGTGTAATGGCGTTGCCCGTATAGCTTTTAATCGTCCAGAGGTAAGAAATGCATTTCGACCTACTACTGTTTTTGAATTATACGAAGCATTGAAAGATGCTCAAGAAGATGAGAAAATAGGTGTTATATTATTATCGGGAGAAGGGCCTTCACCGAAAGATGGTGGATGGGCGTTTTGTTCCGGAGGTGATCAACGAGTAAGAGATAAGGCAGGATATAGAGGTGAAGATGGAGTTCATCGTTTGAACATTTTGGAAGTTCAGCGATTGATCCGTTTCATGAATAAGGTGGTAATTGCTGTGGTTCCCGGCTGGGCTGTGGGCGGTGGGCATAGTTTACATGTTGTGTGTGATATGACGATAGCGAGTAAGGAGCATGCGATTTTCAAACAGACGGATGCTGATGTTGCAAGTTTTGATGGAGGTATGGGATCAGCTTATTTAGCGAGACAAATTGGTCAAAAAAGAGCAAGAGAAATATTTTTCGTGGGTATGAATTATTCTGCACAAGAAGCATACGAGATGGGAATGGTAAATAAAGTTGTTCCTCATGAAGAACTAGAAAAGGTTGCCTACGAATGGTCACAAGAAATCTTATGGAAATCTCCTACTGCAATAAAGATGCTAAAATATGCATTCAACCTAATCGATGATGGATTAATAGGACAGCAAATATTTGCTGGTGAAGCGACAAGGTTGGCTTATGGAACAAAAGAAGCTGAAGAAGGAAGAAATGCCTTTTTAGAAAAAAGAAAACCAGATTTCAATGATATAAAGAGGTTTCCTTAAAGGTAGTTTGCCCTTCAACAATTAACTTAGTCTTTTCTTCAGATTATGTAAATGTTTGTTGGAAGTTTAATTTATTATTAAAAATCAAGGCTCAGGGCGCTTTGGTTTATTAACAGCACCCTTCGACAATTAACTTAGCCTTTTCTTTTGTTTACCTAAATACTTGTTGTAAGTATTATTTATTATTAAAAATCAAGGCTCAGGACACTTTGGTTTATTAACAGCGCCCTTCGACAATTAACTTAGTCTTTTCTTTAGATTATGTAAATGTTTGTTGGAAGTTTAATTTATTATTAAAAATCAAGGCTCAGGGCACTTTGGTTTATTATCCGTGAAATTATTCTCTATTTAAATCAAGGCACCGGGCGCTTTGGTTATTACTTTTTTAGATTGAAATAGAAAAAAGAACATACTACTAGTCTACTTGAAATATATCCTTAGTTAATAAATTGAATATATTAGCAGAATTAAAAATATCGATAATCGAAATATGACTCTAGAAGAAAAGATATTAGCACTTGAAAAAGCAAGTTCTTGCTTAGAACCAAGTATTGAAACTAGAAAAACGTGGATGAATCAAGTGACTAATTATTCGAATAATTTCATTGAGGAGATGGAATCGAACAGGGCTTTTACAGACACTTATGAGGACACTAATCCTTTTGATGATATTGACTTAAGTAGTGCAACTTCAATGGAAGATATTTTATCTTTTTTAAAATCTGAAGTAGATTCAAAAGGGCTTAATCCAGCTAGTGGAGGTCATGTTGGATATATTCCAGGTGGTGGAATATTCCCTACAGCAATGGGAGATTATCTTGCTG
>CAYOIL010000315.1:312-4569 GCA_964403985.1 uncultured Saprospiraceae bacterium | reverse complement strand
AATAAGTCGTAATCAACGGATTGTTGCCGTTGATGGCGCTGATGGTGCGACGATACGTCTCTGAAAAAGCGATCGTCTTCGTTGTTCCGTCTTTGACTTTGGCCAAATCTGGCTTTCGGGTAAACAACTCTTGGTTTTCTTTAAACCATTTTCTAAAAATTTCTATAGTTTTTGTTCCTTTATTCTTAAGTTCATCGGGTATCTTGAAATTTGTAAAATTTGAATGTAAACGAGGACAAGATTCAAATTTATGATATGAAGGTTTTTTGCCTTCGTATACAAATTCTTCATTATCTATTACTTGAATAGATTTATAAGATTCTCTTAGCGTTTGTATTGGATTCCGGCAAAATTCTTTATAATATCTTAAGTTGGTTTTATCAAGTCTGTTTAGAAAATAAATTTTAGTTTTGAAAGGTTCCCAATCAGTAATATTATCGGGGATTTCTCCGACAATTGCTTTTAATATAAGAGATGTATTATACTCTGTAACAAATGGCATAAATTTATTTTATTTACACAAATACTTATTTGATTAGTTTTTATATTTAAAAATATACATTATTCTTTAAACTGTCATCTTTTAAATTGTAGAGAACATTATTATACCCCCACCTATTACATCTATATCTCTTATATCCACGACCAATTTAAGACAAAATTCTGCAAAAGGAAGAATCAAATACCAATCTTGAATAAAAGTAAAGAAAACAAAACATTAGAGGTGCACTCGTTACACATGCCACAGCATTTTGCTATACTTCTTAATTCGATCTGTTAGAAGCTAGGTGAACACTATTTTCAAATGTATCACACAACTTGTCCTGCTTTAGCAGGATAGGATGCCACACCGATATAAACACCGAAAAATAAAAGACTTTGTTCAGTGAAGGCCTTTCCTTTTTCTCAATTGTAATAAAAATGAAATAATATTAAAAATTTGAATAGAAATAAAGTTTCTACTTTTCATGGGACCGAATGTGAAGTGCAATTATTTGATATTTTGGTTAAATTATCATATTTTCATCTTAACATGCAATAATATATGAGAATCATATTAATATTCGTTTTTATCTTTTTACTTAATTTACCTATGATACTAGGTCAGTGTTCTGGTAAATTAATATTCTTAACTCAGAATGATCTAAATGAGTTTTTTTCAAATAATTCTTGTGACCATTTAGATACAGTAAGAATTGGACCCAATTCATCGGATTGTTTTGATTGTGATATTACAAGCTTAGCACCTTTACTAGGGGTCAGAAAAATAAACAATCTTTCTTTTGGTACCAATTGTCCTTTAGAGAATTTGAACGGATTGGACAGTGTCAAAAGTTAAGGTGTTGTTGATTTTGATAAACTGAGGCACTTGACTGATCTTTCTGGTATTGCATCAGTAGTCTCTATTCATAAACTAAAATTTGTAGCTTATGGGCCATTTTCTAATTTGAATTCGTTTGATAATCTAGTTTTCCTAAATCAGCTTTGGATGACCGGTTATGATCAGGTTTTATTTAACTGGAACACTTCTCCGCTTTCAAAGTTTAATGAAATTCATCCGACTATTAGATTATTTAATATTCAAAGTGAAGATGACCTTGCTAGTTTGATACCGCTTAGTTTGGACACTATTGATCAATTAAATGTACGTCTTTCCAATATTGATATTTCTTCGTTTGAAAATGTAAAGCATTTCAATAAATTGATTCTTGGCACTTATAAACCAGGCGAATATTTAATGTAACTAATGAAATAGAGATTTCAAGTGTAGATGATTTGAGTATTGAAGGATTGAGCAAAGCGAATTGGAGTAAACTCAATTTTCAATCTGTGTTAAAGGTTGATGAGTTGGACCTGAAGAGAATGGATAGTCTTGAAAATTTAAGTGAGTTACTTCCAAATTTAGAAGCTATAAAAAGTGCAATTGGCCTATTTGGTAATAGGCATTTAAATGATATCTCTTTAATTGATGATTTTGACATTCCAATTGGAAATGATAATCTATATTCTACATATTCTAATGATCCCAATGGAGATTCATTTGATATTTATAAGGATTTGAAAATTGCTATAATTGATAATGAAATTTTAAGCAATTGTAATTCAGACTTTTTATGTAAAGCAATGGTGGAATATCCTTTATTAATTGAAATAAACGAGAATAAGCCTTCCTGTTTGAAAGAGACAATTATTAATTATTGTAACTTATCAAACACCACTGAATTGTTTAAAAAGTCAGCGACTGTTTGGCCAAATCCTTCAAATGGAATAATACACTTAAGTTCTGACCAAGATGTTGATTTAATAAGAGTAATTGATTGTAATGGGAATATTGTAAAGGAGAGCTCTTTTAATTCTACAATTGATATTTCTGAGTTTGAAGATGGAATTTATTTTTTGCAACTTTTCTATGGCTTGACATATAAATCTATTAAGTTTATTAAGCAGTAGTAGGTTTTTCTCAAATTTCTGGTTAACGTTTTTTATTCTGTGAGGGATACGCCGAAGTAGCCAATAAAATTCTTAGACCTAATTTCGCCATTATTTCAACTTCGTTTAGATTTATTCTATAGGAAATTCTATTTGAAACACATTCCTTAAAAAAAATATCATCAAAATATAAGTATTGAAAAAGCCAAATTCTAATTCTTGATTATGTTCTAATCTAAAGTAAAAATTGCATCAAACTCGACATCATCATTCATTTGAAAAGATTGGATAAGATTCTTGTCTAAATCAAAAACCTGAACATCAAAATTAACGATTTTATAAATCTGTTTAGTCAGAGAATTAGTTAAAAGCCTATAAGTTTCAATACCATTTGGATCAAGTTGATCACTAGCATTAATCTGAGAAAAATCATTTGTAATATAAATCTTTTTGTCTGTGTTTAATATAAAATGTCCATCAATAAAATCCATGAATTTTGAGGATTGGCTCCATATACCTAATGTAATTGCTGGATCTATGATCAGCTCTTGAAAATTGTTCAAATTATCAATCGAACTAATAAATATATGGAAATCACTAGTTTCACCTAGATTAACTGCTACCATACCTTCTGCAACTTCGAAAGTTTGGATTTGCTCTTCAAATTTTACTTTTGATTCTGTGTTTCCTGTTAATAAATCTATGGTTAGCAATTCACTTTTATCCTGAAGATTCAATACAAGTTTATCTTCGTCAAACTTAGAAAAAACAAAAATACTATCTAAAGGAAATGAGGGTAATACAGATTTATCCTTAGTGTCGTAACGGTTGATTTGATCGTCCGTTATACTATATAGAATACCATTAAAAATATGATAATTCCGAGCTCTTTCAATACTTAACGATTCTTTTTCCTCAAAAGTCTTATCGTCAAAAATTTGCACGCCTATAGTTTCAAAAAAACTTTCTTCAATCGCCCATATTTCGTCTCCTGAATTCATTAATTCTAAATTTTGCATAACTTGATATATGTTTCGATTCAATTTAAAAGAATCAAGTCGCATTAGTGATAACCTTCCATCATTTGCTCCAACAGAATTATCATTATCAATTAAGAAGAATGTTTCTTCAGATTTGAGATCAAAGTCAATTGGGGTTGATTTCTTTTCACCACAAGAAATTAAGAGAAATAGAATAAGAATAAAGTAAAGGTTTTTCATTTTTTCATTTTAAAATACTTCGTTTATTTTAAGCGTTAAGCGCTGACTAATATTTGAAATATGTGTTAATTTAATTATTACAAATTAAAAACGTAAGAGATCATACACTTGTGAATTATTAAAGCATGTAAATTCAATAAATTAGGTCCAATAAAGCAGGTGAACGCTATTTTCAAGTGTATCACATAACTTGTAATGCTTAAGCAGGATAGATGCCGTACAAATATGAACTCCGAAAAATAAAAAACCTTTTTCTATGAAGATCTTTCCTGTTTCTCAATTGTGATAAAAATATCGTAAATTTAGAATACCAAGAAAGGCCAAAGGTGATTATTTATGCCGATGGCAACAAGACTATTAAGGAAGATTTAAGCTTCCTTAATAGCTTACCCAAGAAAGACCTGCGGGCTCATATT
The DNA here is from genome assembly GCA_964403985.1 of uncultured Saprospiraceae bacterium. GTDB lineage: Bacteria > Bacteroidota > Bacteroidia > Chitinophagales > Saprospiraceae > JAHDFB01. The sequence continues at coordinate 503 of CAYOIL010000315.1, read as the reverse complement.
TGTCCGATAAATTTGAATTATTAATTAACAAAACCCCTAAACCTCACTCAGGGAAGGTCAATTACTCATTTTTAATTTTTAATTACTCATTACTCATTACTCATTACTCATTACTCATTACCCATTACCCATTTCCCATTACTCATTACTCATTACTCATTCCCCATTACCCATTACCTTCACTTATCAAT
>CAYOIL010000315.1:0-302 GCA_964403985.1 uncultured Saprospiraceae bacterium | reverse complement strand
ATAATACCTTTGCTCCATGAAGGATTTGTACAATCAATTAAAAGACCCCAATAAATTATTTTTCTTGACAGGTCCATGTGTCGTAGAAAACCAGCAAGTCCTTGAAGAGGTGGCTGAAGAACTAGTTCGACTTCGCGATAAATATGATATTCCTATAGTTTTTAAATCAAGTTTCAAAAAAGCAAATAGAAGCAGAATTGATTCTTTTACAGGTATTGGAGATCAAGAAGCAATCGAATTATTATTTAAAATTGGTAGTACTTATGAACTACCTATTATAACCGATGTGCACAGCCCTGAAG
>CAYOIL010000314.1:0-4587 GCA_964403985.1 uncultured Saprospiraceae bacterium | reverse complement strand
GACCTGGGTTCCGAAAAATACTCAAAAGCCAAAGCAATCATTGATAGTGGTGCCGGCCTGCCAACACTTGAGCGGGGGCCGGCGACGATGTACGAAGCTGAAGTTCCCGACAATGACCAACTTGCTGATTGGTGGGGCGAGCCGTCAGCCGCCCAAAGGCCAGCTATTGATCGCGTAATCGCTCAATACCCGTCTGCAAAAATCCCAGACAACGCTTCGTTTGTGGATATTTACGAAGCGCTGCAAAAAGCGTCCTCTGCCGACGGCGGGGCATCAGGGCGAGCGAGAGAGGTTTCAAAAGCGTTTGCCGATGCTGGGATTAAGGGGATCATCGCTGATGACCCGAACACTTCAACCAATACGATCGTTGTCTTTGAAGCTGACGACATCGAAATCAAGGGTCAGGAAAAGTTCCGGCTGAAACCCGGCGCTTCTGACGGATTCGAGGTTCCCGAGAGTGCGTTCCGGCGCGGCTTCATTCGCACCATGGCCGACAAATTCGAGCCGCTGAAAGCGGTTCAGCTGGCGATCGAAGAGGCCAGCGGCGAAGTCTTGGACGACAGCCAGAACGCCTACGTGAAAGAAGAGCTGATGCACGGCAAGGTCGAGCTCGATATTGAGCAATTCGAGGCCGATCACGTCGAGCCGTTGGTGAAGTATCTGGCGGACAACGGGATTGACGCCGCCGATCTTGATCGGTTCCTGTATGCCCGGCACGCCCCTGAGCGCAACGCGACGCTGGCAGAGCGCACTGATGGCGCGGAGCAGGCGGGCAGCGGCATGACCAATGAGGAAGCGGTCGAAATCCTGACAGAACTGCGGGACGCCGGCACGCTGCCGCTGCTGGTCAAGGCTGCGCAGCTGGTGGACTCGATGACGGCTGCCCGCAATCAGATGATGGCAGACAAGGGCCTGCAAACGCCCGAGGAAATCGACGCGCTGCGGCAAGGCTGGAAGTACTACGTGCCGCTCAAGGGCTTTGCGGAGGGCGAGAACGACGCCGCAGAAGAGCTGCTGCCGCGCGTCGGAAAGGGGCTGAACGTCCGCGGCAAAGAGTGGCAAAAAGCGCTGGGGCGCCGCAGCAAGGCTGCGAGCCCGCTCTTGAACACGATCGCCCAGATGGAAGAGACGATTGTGCGCGCTCGCAAGGCCGAAGTCGGCAAAGCGTTCGTGGAAATGGCGCTCGAAAACCCCGAGCCGTCGCTGTGGCGGGTTTATGGGCCGGGGCTGGGCCTGCCAACCAAGAAGGCCATGACGACCGTCAGCGAGCCGGTGCTGGACGAGAACGGCAGCCAGGTGACAGATGCGCTCGGGCAGCCGGTCACGCGCCAGGTGCAGCGCGTGAAGCGCGTCGCCTACCAGCCGGGCAAGGACGACGCCGAATTCTTCAACACGAAGATAGATGGCAAGCAGTACTACGTTCACATCAAGGATCCGCGGCTGGCCATGGCCATGCGCAATCTGGGCCCGGTGCAGCTGGGCACCCTGCTGCGCGGCCTGAACACAGTGACGCGCACGCTGTCGGCACTGAGCACGAGCTGGAACCCTGGATTCATCCCGGTCAACTTCGTGAGGGACATCCAGACCGCCATGGCGCACGTCGCGATCGACACGCGCACCGAGGGCAACGCGCTGGAAGGCTCGGGCATCTCGGCCATGGGCGTTGCCAAAGACGCTGCCAGGGCCATGAAGGGCGCCTGGCAGGGCTTTTCCAACATGGACGCGCCCGGCGAGTGGGCTCGGTACTTCAACGAATTTCGCAAGGCAGGCGGCAAAGTAGGCCATTTCGGCCAGATCGACATGCAGAGTCAGGCGACCAAGCTGGATCAGCTGCTGCGCGCCTCCGGCGCCGACGCAGGCGTAGACGGCAAGAAGCTGCGCGGCAAGCAGCTGCAGCGCGCGTGGGACGGCCTGAGCGGCTTTGTGGACCGGACCAACACAGCGGTCGAGAACGCCATGCGCCTCGCCCTGTACGTCCATGCGCGCCGCGCCGGGGTCTCCCCCGATCAGGCGGCAAGCGCGGCCAAGAACCTGACGGTGAACTTCAACCGGCACGGCGAGTTCGGGCCGGGGCTCAACGCCCTCTATATGTTTGCCAACGCGGCCATTCAGGGCAACGCGGCCATCATCAAGCGGCTGGCGACCAGCAAGACGGCGATGGGCGTCGCGGTGGGCATTGCTGGGACCAGCATGGCTATGGCGGCGCTGATGCGCTTCCTGAGCGACGACGACGAAGATGGCTCGACCAAGTGGGACGACATTCCTGACCATGTGAAAGAGCGCAACTTCATTGTCATGGACGTGTGGGGCGCCACGGAGAATGGCTACTTCAAGATCCCGATGCCGTATGGCTACAACGTCTTTGCAACGATCGGCTGGACGCTCGAAGACCTGGCACGGGGCGAGCGCACGGTGGGCGAGGCCGCGGTCACGATTGCCGGCGCGACAGTCAGCGCGTTCAACCCGATCGGTTTCGAGTCGTCCGATTCAGCACCGCATGCAATCGCAAAAACTGCCACGCCGTCCGTGCTAAAGCCAATCGCTTATCTCGCGGTCAACGAGACCTTCTACGGGGCGCCGCTCATGCCGACGCGCTACCCGAACGACACGCGCCCAGATAGTCAACTGGCTTGGAACAGCACGCCCGAGTTCTACAAAGCGAGCGCGCAGTGGCTGAACGCTGTGACTGGCGGCAGCAAGTACCGGGATGGCGCGGTAGACGTATCCCCTGAGTCGCTGCAGCTGGTAGTAGACACGCTGGGCGGCGGGCTTGGGCAGACCGCAAGCCGCACCCTGGGCGTGCTAAGCAAGGCGTCCCGTGGCGAGGAAATCGGCAGCAATGACGTTCCTGTTGTGCGCCGCTTTATGGGTCAGCACAACAACATGAAGGACCAGGGCGAGTTTTTCGACCGGCGCGATGATCTAAAGCAAATTTCAGACGAGTACAAAAGCCTGCGCGGCAATGAAAAGGCCGAGTACCGGCGCAAGCATCGCGATGAGTTGCGACTTTGGGACCGCAGTCAGCAAGCGATGAAGAAGATTCGCCAGATCAACAAACGGCGCAAGGCAATCCGCTCGAACGATCAGGCCGACGAAGTGAAGCAGCGCCGGCTGGACCGGGAGCAAGAGAAGTACGACCGCGAAGTCGAGCGGTTCAACGCGGCGTATCGGGATGTGAGGAAGGCTGGCTAGCTTTCAGCATTTTCTGAAACCAGTCGTGCTCAGGCGACGGCTGGTAGTACACAAAGCTAAAACTGTCGTTTCTATTTTCTGCCTCACCGCCAGTTCGCCAGTTCATGTCGCACTGCTTATAGCCCTCCGGTGGCCAGTTGCTTTTCGCAGGAGCCTCTGGCGCACCTGCCCGCACCTTCAACACCGACGCAAACGCCATCACGGATAGGGACTTGAGTAGGGTGCGGCGGTTCATGATTCCTCCAAAACCATCGAGTCAGTCCACGGCTCATCTATAGGGTGAAGCCTGATGTTCTGTGCAACCTCATATTTCTGGCCGCAATGTTCGCACTGAATGGCATACATGCCGTATCCGTCGAAATGCAGGTCTGCGCCGCATGAACAGTGAATGTCGCAGCAGACGTTGGTGCCTTTCCATTGGACCCAAGCGCATGGCGCATCCATCGCATCACGCCGCATGAAGTCTGACAGTTTGTCGCTCATCCTTCACTTTCCCTCCGGGGCATAGCGCTCCAGCGGTCGATGGCTTGCCAGTGCGCCGCCTGAAAGGCGGTAAAATTCGACCAGCGGTAAAGATTTGACCACGGCCCCTTAGTAGAGCAGCCAGAACAGACCACGCGCCGCGCTTCTGCGTTCTGGTCGCCTTGGCTGAGGTAGTAAACATCTGTCGCCCCACACCCCGGACAGGGCTTTAGCTCAGTCATCGACATAGGCCCGTTGCAACGTGACTCTTGGCATTTGATCGCAACAGCAGTGCTCATAGCCGGCAGGTCTGCGCAGCCCACCGGGCTGCGTCACCCACCGCCACAGGTTTGTCTCCGGCCACATCCGCGGGTTGGGCTCGGCGGGCTGCGGGTCCATTAACTCGCCTGTGTCCTCGGAGATCGAGCGCCCGCAGCGTCCGCACGAGAAATATCCGAGGCCGTCCCCCTCAAACAAGGGGAAGTCCCGCAAGCCCTCCCCGGAGATGGCCTGAAACATCCGAGAGCGTTTGTCAGTCATCCGTCGCCCTCGGCATAGCATCCGCCGCAGATTGCTCTGCGACAAGACCGTCAGCAGTTTGGTACACATACCCGCAGGGGCACCGTACCGCGATCAGCTCCTCGGTTTCATCGTCCCATTCAGTCAATCGCGTTTCAGGGCCGGCTCCGCAGTGCGGGCAGGGGTTGTTGTTCATAGCGTTAGCTCCATTGGGTTAGGGGATTGTATCAACGTGGCGAACATTACTGAGATTCATCGCTGTCTCTCCATCAGCTCGAACCACACGGCAACCAGGATGGCCGCTTGAGGCGCGACCAGCACCACAAGCAGGTTGGGCCGGTGAGCGCCGACTAGCGGTGTCATCCACAGCGCCAGTGCGCAGCCAATGTGGTTGGCGATGAAGACGAGGCCGAT
>CAYOIL010000313.1:0-4589 GCA_964403985.1 uncultured Saprospiraceae bacterium | reverse complement strand
GTATAGAAGAGAATGATAGACCTTTTACAGGTTCATTCCCTTATTTAGCTATGCCATTTTCTGGAACTGGAGAATGTAGTGGTGAAATTCAAGATAATGGAAATCCTCCAGTAGTAGTTGATCAAGCTGACTTTAAAGTTTTCGTTTCAACTAATACGAGCTCACAAATCGGGCTTCTTGAACTAAAAGATGGAGATTCTGAACTGAACTTAGCTTCAATTGAAAATGCTGATTCTGATGGTATTTACTATGATGAAGAAAGTGATGTTGTTTACCAACTAGATAGAACTAACAATGTAATCAACGCATACAGTGATGCTTATACAGCTATAAATGCAGGCTCACCACTTACTATTACTGCCACTTCAACTTCTAACTTTATAAACGGAAGAGAAATCGCAGTAAGCGGAAACAAATTAGTTGTAGCACAAGACGCAAATGAAGCGAATGGTAACAGTAATAGTTTTGTAGTTTATACTATATCTCCTAATGCAATTACATTTGACCAATCATTTGACTCTCCTATTAACTTATGGGGAATTCACTTAGATGGTAATGACTTGTATGCTATTGAAGATAACTCTTCGAATGTAGCTTACTTTCAAGACTTCCTTAACACAACAGGACCAGCAGCAATAGTAACTCAATCGATAACAGTTGAAGGCCTTGTAAGAACTCACGGTTTAACTTTTGATTCTGTAAATGATATCATGATCTTAACAGATATTGGTGAAGCTAGTAGCGCTGATGATGGTGCATTTATCGTAGTAAATAATTACTCTTCAGCTTCTAATGATAACGTTATAACTACTGCTGAACAAATAAGAGTAGGAGGAGATCAAACAAGTTTAGGAAATCCTGTTGATATAGCTTTTGATCAAGACCTTAATATGGTTTTTGTTGCTGAAAGAGCGAGTGAAGGCGGTAAAATATTAGGATTCAATATGCCTACAATGAATGGCAATGTTGCTCCTGATTACAACGAATTATTTGGTGGTGCTTCGGCAGTATTTTTATCAGATTGTGTTAATGGAGCAAATGTTCCAAACGGAGACGTTGTATATTTTGATCTAGATGCATGTGAAAGTTATAATACTAACGGTTCATCCTTTGACTTTTCAGAATTTACACCAGCGTATCCAACATCCGTATCATGTGGTGAATTTACTGCATCGAATGTATTTAGAAACAACCCGAGTGTAAATGGTCATTCATGTACACCTGGTATTGCTAATGGAATTGCAATGTGTGTAAGTACTGATACTGAATGTTCATTTACTAATGATGCAGACAAAGCTGTTCGTTTTTCAGTTTCTGTTGAGCCTAACTCTGGTGAAACAGTAGAACTTTCTGGAATTAACTTTTATGAAAAAGGACCAGACACATACGATTGGATCGATGGAGCATCAGGACCAAATAATTATCCTACTCTATATGGTATAAGAGTATCAGTTAATGGAACTGAAGTTTATTCAGTAACAGACATTGAAACTTCTTTGGACTGGACTCTTGAAACATTTGATTTTTCTACTAGTGATGGATTTACGGTTTCGGAAACTACAGTTTTTGATTTTGAATTGTTAGGATATTGCCCTGTAAATAATGGAGCAACAGTTTCAGCTTGGGATCTTGACGAAATCAATGTTAGTGCTTCTTGTGTTGAATCTTCAATGAGTACATTTGCTGTTTCAGGAAATATTAAAACTGAAAACGGTGTCGCAATATCTAATGTAGAAGTGAAAAATAAAGGAATTGGTGTAATAGAATACCCTATTCTTACTTCCACTGATGCTCAAGGAACATACTTATTTGAAAGTAATCCTGAAGATTTTGAATATGAAATTACAGGAGAAAAGAATGTTAATTACTTAAATGGAATAACTACTTTAGATATTCTATTTATCCAAAAACATATTCTTGCTCTTAAGACACTGGATTCACCTTACAAAATGATTGCTGCTGATGTAAATCAAGATTTTAAAATCAATGGACTTGATATTATTCAATTGAGAAAATTATTACTTGGATATTATGCCAATGATGAACTTCCAAATAATGATAGCTGGAAATTTATAGATCAAGAAATGGCTTTAAACACTGATAACGTGTGGATGTATCAAGAGAAAGGATCTATTTTATCACTCGTTGATAATGAAATTAGAAACTTTACAGCTGTAAAAATTGGCGATTTAAACAGTTCTGCTGTTAATAATTTTGAATCCACTGATGCAGAAACAAGAAATGACAATTCATTGAGTTTAGTCATTAAAGATCAGGAATTAAAAGCAGGAACTACTTATAAAATCCCTGTAACGGCAAATAATTTTGAAGAGATTGCAGGATTCCAATTTTCTTTGGAATCAAGAAATGCTGAAATTATTAATCTAGTTGCAGGAGTTCTTAATATTTCTGAAGGCAATTATTCACAACAAGATAGTAGAAATGTAAATATCAGTTGGAATACAGTAGGTAACTTAAGTTATGATGTTGACGAAGTACTATTTTGGATTGAATTAAAGGCAAGCAATAATGGAAGTATCGCAGAGCAATTACTCATAAATAATAGCTCGTTAATGAATGCTGAGGCATACAAAGGGTCTGAATTAAGTATTATAAATACAGATCTTGAATTCTTAACAGCTAATGGAGAACAGACTGTTTTTGTTTTATATCAAAATCAGCCGAATCCTTTTAGAAATGTTACAAACATTCAATTTAGTCTTCCTTTTGCTGATGAAGCGACGTTAAGCATTTACGATGTAAATGGAAAAATTATTAAAAGAATTACAAGAGATTATACGAAAGGTCAACATTCTGAACTTATCAATTTTGATGAATTCGGTGTACAATCTGGAATATATTATTATGTCCTTGAATCAAGTTCTAATAAAGCTATTAAGAAGTTAGTTTTGATAGAATAATGTTGGTTTTTACTAATTTTTCAAGAGGTTGCCTATATCACAAGGCAACCTCTTTTTTTTTTGTAAGATTAGACTTAATAATCTTAGGTACAATTCTATATCTATTTCACATTAATAAAGTCCAAAACAGGTTTTATCTCGTAAGTAAAAAAAGACTTTGCGCTATATGAAACCAACACTACTTATACTTCTTTTCGTTATTTATTTTCATTGTATTAATGGACAAACATCTAGCTTACATCTTCACGATAAAGCGAACCGTCCTGTTACTTATGCTTTAGTTTTAAATCTCACAGATGGTGATCATACTCATTCTGACGAATTTGGAAATGTGTTGCTTCCACAATTGCATCAAAACGACAGTTTGATCATAAAGCACATTGGCTTTCAACAATACATTTATATTGTTTCAAATACCGATGAAATAATAGACATCGAATTGACAGAAACGAAATTTTCAATGGATGAAGTTGTGATTTCATCAGGGCTTAAATCAGTAAACACTTTAACCGATATAAATTTAAAATTATCTCCTGTAAGATCCACTCAAGAATTACTAACAAAGGTTCCGGGTTTATTTATAGGACAACATGCAGGAGGAGGAAAAGCAGAGCAAATATTTCTGAGAGGATTTGATGTTGACCATGGGACAGATGTAGCTATTTCAGTGGATGGTATGCCAGTCAATATGGTATCTCACGCTCATGGACAAGGTTATGCCGATTTGCATTTTGTAATTCCTGAAACAATTAGAAAAATAGATTTTGGGAAAGGATCATATTATGCAGAACAAGGGAATTTTAATACTGCTGGTTATATAGATTTCCAAACAAAAAGAAGACTTGATACTAACGAGTTAAAGATAGAAGTGGGACAATTTAATTCACAAAGATATGTTTCGTTAATTGATATTCTGAATACTAAAAAAAGTTCGGCCTATTTAGCAACTGAATATTTAAGATCCGATGGACCGTTTGAGAGTCCGCAAGACCTAAACCGATTTAATATTTTTGCCAATTACCAAACTTCATTTTCATCCAATAGTAATCTACGAATTACAGCATCGCACTTTAATAGTTCTTGGGATGCTTCAGGACAAATTCCATTAAGAGCAGTTGAATCAGGATTAATAACAAGATTTGGAGCGATTGATAATACAGAAGCTGGTCGTACATCTAGAACGAATGTTACTTTACAATACTCGAATCATTTGAATTCATCTTCTTTTATAACCAACAAATTATACTACAGTAAATATGATTTTGAGTTGTTTTCTAACTTCACTTACTTTCTAGACAATCCTATTGATGGAGATCAAATTAAACAATATGAAAGTAGAGATCTTTTTGGATTCAATTCAACATATCACAAAAACTATAATCATATTCTCGATTCAGACTGGTCTGCAGACTTAAAAACAGGTGTTCAATTAAGGCAAGATTTTACAAATAATACAGAATTATCAAGCACATTAAATAAGACAACAATTTTAAATAGAATATCCTATGGTGATGTTTCAGAAACAAACATTTCAGCTTTTTCTAGTTTAAATCTAGTCTACAATAAATTTACAATTAATCCTAGTATTAGATTTGATCATATATTATTCGGATTTCGAGATCAACTATCTCCGGATGAAAAGAATTTGAATACAGGTCAATCCATTGC
>CAYOIL010000312.1:0-4590 GCA_964403985.1 uncultured Saprospiraceae bacterium | reverse complement strand
GTGAAGCAATAACATTATCAATAAGTCAAACAGAATTTGCTTGTACTGAAGTAGGTGCAAACGCAGTGACAATAACAGTAACAGACGAAGCAGGAAATACAAGTGAATGTGTTTCAATGGTTACAATAGAAGATGGAATGGATCCTATATGTATGGTACAAGATATAACCGTATACTTAGATGCCATGGGTGCAGTAAGTATAGATTCAGCCTCAGTAGATGATGGCAGTATGGATAATTGTGGTGACCTAACATTAGAACTGGATATCACTGATTTTACATGTGATAATATAGGTGCTAACACAGTAACTATAACAGTTAGTGATGGATTAAATGAATCTATGTGTACATCAGAAGTCACAGTATTGGATACGATTTCACCAATATGTGATGTAGAGGATGCAACAGTGTATCTTGATGCTACTGGAAATGTAGTAATTGACGAGTCTGTATTTGACTTAGGAAGTGATGACAATTGTGGAGTGACAGTGTCTACTGTAAATCCTACAGCGGCAGATTGTAGTGACATAGGAGATTTGATGGTTTCTTATTTGATAGAAGATTCATCAGGAAATAGTACTACATGTGAGGTAACTGTTACTGTGCTTGATACTATTTCGCCAGTATGTATGGTCCAAGATATTACAGTTCAATTGGATGCGATGGGAGTTGCTACAATTGATAGTTCAATGGTAGATGCGGGAAGTAGTGACAATTGTGAAGCAATAACATTATCAATAAGTCAAACAGAATTTGCTTGTACTGAAGTAGGTGCAAACGCAGTGACAATAACAGTAACAGACGAAGCAGGAAATACAAGTGAATGTGTTTCAATGGTTACAATAGAAGATGGAATGGATCCTATATGTATGGTACAAGATATAACCGTATACTTAGATGCCATGGGGGCAGCAAGCATAGACTCAGCCTCAGTAGATGATGGCAGTATGGATAATTGTGGTGACTTAACATTGGCACTAGATATCACCGATTTTACTTGTGATGATATAGGAGCTAATACAGTAACAATAACAGTAAGTGATGGAGTAAATACATCAATGTGTACCTCAGAAGTTACAGTGTTGGATACAATATCTCCAATATGTGATGTAGAAGATGTAACTGTATATTTAGATGTTACAGGAAATGTTGTAATAGATGAGTCATTATTTGACTTGGGAAGTGATGATAATTGTGGAGTAACTGTATCTACCGTAAATCCTACAGCTGCTGATTGTAGTGACATAGGCGACTTAATGGTTACCTACCTAATCGAAGATTCTTCAGAGAATAGTACAACATGTGACTTAACAGTAACGGTTCTTGATACAATTTCTCCATTATGTGTATTTAATAATTTAAATCTAGACTTAGATGAAGATGGGCTAATAACTATAGATTCATCAATGGTTGATAATGGAAGTTCTGACAATTGTGTAGACTTCACTTTAGTACTTGGACAAGAGGAATTTACATGTGCCGATGCAGGCGAAAATACAGTTTCAGTAACACTTACTGACGGGGCTGGCAATATTAAAGTAGGGGATATTTCTGTTACCATTAATCTACTTACTTTTCCTATGCTTGAATGTCCAAATGATACTTTAGTAGTATGTACTTCTGATTTGTCAGATTTAAGCATTTTTGGAATGCCAGAGATACTGACAACTTGTGGAGGGAATATAGATATAGTAACAACTGTAATCGATTCGATTAATGAATGCGGACTAGGTTTTATTGAAAGAAAATTTGTTGCTTCAGAGAGTGGCGTTTTAAATAGTATGGATTCTTGTGTTCAAAGAATAACTACTTTTAATCCAAATCCTTTTTCTGTTGTAGATATTACATTTCCAGATCCAGTCTTTCTAGATGAATGTTCCGCGGATACAGATATTACAGGTGAATTAATTGTAGATGAAACTAACCTAGATTGTTCTTCTATTTTCATTGATTTTGAAGATGATACAATTAATTCTAGTTGCCCATTAATTATAAATAGAATATGGACAGTAGCAGATAGTTGTGCTTTACCAGTAACATCATTTGAATATGAACAAATGATCACTATTCAAGATACAATAAAGCCTATATTAACTTGTCCCTCAACTTTAATATTTGATCCTTCCGATGGTGATTGTGAAAGAGATATTTCATTAATGGCCATTGCAAATGATAATTGTACATTCTTAACTGTAACTAACGATTCACCGTACGCTTTAGACTCAGGAGCAGATGCCTCTGGTACTTATCCACTTGGCACTACAATGGTTACTTTTACTGCTGTTGATGCTTGTGGGAATGTAAGTGAATGTGTTACTTCTGTAACAATTAATAACGTTGTTGGATTAACTTGTAATTTATCTGATTTAATCCTTCAATTCCCAACTTCTAATACAAATGAACTAATAGAAATAGATAGTAGTGATTTGGATTTGGAAATAGAAAGTTGTATCGATATTGTCTCTATAGAATTAAGTGAAACAATATTTAGCTGTAATGAAGGAGACCAAGAAATAACAGTTACAATAACTGATGCAGAAGGAAATACAACCTCTTGTGCTGCCGCAGTTATTATCACTTCGTCATGTCTTAACTTCAATGATGATGTAGAAACTCCAATTCAAGTTAATGATGTGGATTCAGAATCTGCAATTATTGGAGAATGGTCTAGTTCTTGTTCTTCTGCTGGAATCTCAACTGGAGGAAATGGTTTCTCACTTGACAGCTTGTACTTAGAAGTAGTAAATGAAACATGTATGAATGATTCGTACATCTTCACTAATACATTGTTTAACGGAAACTTAGGCACATATGACAATGATGTTGTTCTTTGTTATGATCTTGATATACAGTCTGGTGAAAACACTTTGGGGACACCCATATCCATCTTAACATTATTCAATCAAACTTCTCCAGCAAATTCAACAATTAATGCTGTATTTGTTCCTGTTGCTAGTCAAGTTTCTGGTGATGGATTCCAAACTATTTGTGCTCCATTAACCATAAGTACTGATGGAACGTTACCTTCCAATTCTTTTGGAACTTGGCAAATGTCAGATCCATCTTTATGGAATGATTTGATAACTAATGTAGGTGGAATTTCATTTAATTTGGATGCAATAGATGGAGTAGAAACATATGGGATAGATAATATTTGTATCCATCCTGAAAACGTTACGCCTCCAAGTTTAGAATGCCCGAAAAATCTAGAAATTTTCTGTTATGAAGCTGATGATACTGATTTTGGAGATATACAGATAGGCGAGAATTGTATGATGGAATATGTAATTGATTCTGTTAGAACAGCTAATTTAGATGCTTGTAATACAGGTGATATTACTAGAGAATTCATCCTCATTGATGAATTAGGTAACTCAGCGATGTGTACACAAGAAATAGTATTATTACCACCAAATGAAGAATTTTTATCTGCTCCAGCAACTGTGACTGTTTTCCTCGAAGACGATCAATGTAGCGATATAGTCCCAGTTCCTGCCGCACTAATAAATGAATTTACTTGTAGCGACATTGTCGACTTTACAACAATAGTTGATGACATTACTATTAATGGAAATGGTGGAATGACTGAATTGCCAGCGGGTAAATTCAATGCTACTTTTATAGGAGTTGATGAATGTGGAAATGAATCACAAGTAACAAGTCAAATAAATTTATTGAAACCTTGTGACTTATTTGTTCATACTCAAATAAATTTATCATTAAATGATGAATGTGAAGGAGAAGTAACAGCGGAAATGGTTGCAACTTTCCCTATTGTTTGTGATAATTATTATGGACTTGAATTAATTGATGAAGCTGGAGATACTATCCAGGGAACAACAGTTACTTCTGAATATATTGGTCAACTAATACAATTTGTTCTTAGTGAGCCAAATTGCGGTAATAAAGCATGGGGTAATATTCTTGTAGAAGATAAGTTACCTCCTTCTATCGAATGTTTTGCTGATACAATCGCTTGTGGTGAATTTATAGATTTTCCAGAGCCAACAATTTTGGATGCATGTGATAATTCAACTCTAGTGTTACTAGATGAAGTGGAAGAAAATGTTGCATGCGATGATGATTTAATCGAAACAATAATTACTAGAAATTATATCACCGTTGATTTAAGCGGTAATGAGAGTCAAGTTTGTTCTCAAATGTTGTTTATCAAGAAATTTGATATTAGTACAATAGAAGGTCCAGAATTCAAGATTGAATTGGAATGCGGAGAAACTTATCCTACTGATGAAAATGGGGCTCCAGATCCATATTTCTATGGAGGTCCTACTGTTGAAGGGAATGATATTTTTGCCGATCAAGGCGAAGAGTGTAATTTAATGACGATTTTCGAAGATAAATTTGTTTCGACACCTCAAGCAGATTTAATAGTAAGAGAGTTCAATACTTTTTACTGGTCTTGTAATGTAGATACGCTAATAAAGTTTGTCCAAGTTTTCAAATTTGTCGATACCAAAGGACCTGAAATTACTTGCCCAGTTGACACAACATTAGCATCAAATTCAGACAATTGCTCTGCGGATTATCTATTTCCTACAATCGAATCTGATGAACTATGTGGTGAAGTTG
>CAYOIL010000311.1:0-4595 GCA_964403985.1 uncultured Saprospiraceae bacterium | reverse complement strand
GGTATACCTAGTGCAAATTATACGCCAAAGGTTACCGAAGGTTTTGTTCAACAATCGATGAAGATTCCATAACTTGCATCGGCTAAAAAGCCGACAAGTGACGGAATTTATCGTAACCGTTAGTGAGCCACGAAGCTGTGGGAATCCAGGAGGTGGAAATCCTTTCAGGGCAATTGGCTCTGATAATTTCACTTATATTTGAATATAACAAATAGGAGTGAGGTTGTCAGGCTCTATTCTACTAAGCAAGCGAGAGAAAATCATTAGTAAAATGAGTTAATAATATGAAAGATATAGATGTTGATAGAGCTCTTATGACTAAAAGAAATAGACTTGGATTTGGCGATCTGTTTTCTTTTCTTGCCCCTGTTATTTTCTTCTATAGCATACTAATTATTGACATATATAAATTAATAAAAGCTCAATTTAATGGCACCGAAGTTAGTTCTTCAATATTCAACAAAGAATTCGATATACTTCATGTATTCATAATTATTGGCACTTTGATTCTTGTAACTAAAATATTAAGTTTAAGGTACAAGGTTATAGATGTAAAGATTACAAACAATCGCTTTAAAGCTATCTTAGATATACTTATTGAGAAATTCAATTGGAATACTGTTGAAAAAGGTAAAACTTTATGGTTGTTGAAACACAACCGAATTTCTATAGTCAAAATGAACGAGTTACTATGATATACAATGACATTTACATAATGGCTAGTAGCATTTGTAATCCAGATAATTCAAGACAATTGTTTTCTCACGGCAGAAATCGATCGAAACTAAAAAACATAAAGGATGAGTTCTTAAAAGAAAACATTAGAACTAAAGAAATGCTAGCATATAAGAAGCCGTAACCACGATCATGCTTCCTATCGTCGACACGACAGATACGGCAGAACCGTTAAATGGCTTAAAATTAATGAAACATGAATTTTTTGAAGAAACTTTTCGGAGGTAAACAATCTACTGATTCATAAATTGATAGATATCGAAAAGACCTTGACAAATTAGGCTTGAGTACAATAATTGACTTAGAAAATGTCGTAAAACTTTTAATTAAAGAATGTACAGAAATAAAACTTAATAAAGCTTCTGAATTGTCAAAAGACTCTGAATTGAAATCACATTTTGGAGGTCAACCATACTACGAAAAAGGTGAAGAATGGCCAAAAAGTAAATCAGGCAAACCAATGGATTTTATATTCCAAATTTAAAACGCAGAAGAAATCCAATTACCAAACACTATTAAGTTAGTTCAACTATTCTACGACTGGGATGAATTCCCATGGGATACAATGTGTGATGGATGGAAAGTTAAGATATACAAGTCCATAAACAGAATTGATCTAATTAAAATAGAAACACCTTTATCAGAAAATACACTTAATTACTGTGAAATTACATTTAAACAGTCTTATTCATTACCTGATTGGGAAGGCATAGATACTCATAGTGAAAATGCGTCAAAGCTATCCTGTATTTTATATGAAGATGAACCCTGGGAGCCATATCAAAGTGTAGTATCAAAATTGATTGGGGAGAAAGACTTTCAAAGTCAATTAGGTGGTTATCCTAAATGGATACAAGGCGAAAAAACACCGCATGAGCTTAAGGGCGAGAAAATCAATTTCCTTTTTCAAATTGACTCAGAAGATAATGCAGATTTAATGTGGGGAGATGTTGGTCTTATATATGTTTTTTATAACGAGTAAAAGGAACATATCGAATTTAAACTTCAATGCCATTGAAAAGGAATACGCCATGTAATTTTTGGATTACGGAATGGGCTGATTAGCGATTTGAGACACGCTATATCTTATAGTGAATCTACATCACCGTTCGCTCGTAAATTTTAAAACAAGAGAAATCCTAATCAACAAATGACGATCAAATCCAAAGAATAACATTTAATAAGAATTGCGAACAAATTTCAATTAAAAAATTATTGCTAAAAGGTGTTGATTGCAAAATAACGTTCTCTTCGAAATTTATTGTTCTATCTTATTAAATGAATTAGTGCGTATTTATCGATTAATTGATTTCCTGTTTGTTTTAATATCTAAAGAATCTTCTATTACTTACTTAAGTATTCCTTTAAGCCGTAGCTAGCTAAAACACCTTCACCTGTTGCTGCAGCTACTTGAGCTATTGCTCCTTCACGACAATCTCCAGCCGCAAAAATACCTTCAACATTTGTTTTGGCTAGTCCTGACGTTTTTATGAAACCCCTGTCATTAAGATCAACAATTCCTTTAAAAGATTTGGTATTTGGAATAAGGCCAACAAAAATAAATACTCCGTCTGCCTTTAAGACACTTTCTTCACCTGTCTCATTATCTTTAATTCGAAGACCATTAAAACTATCTTCCGAATCGGAAATAAATTCCAATGAGGTTTTATTCATATAGCTTGTAATATTATCTATACTTTCTAATTTTTCAATGTAAGTTTCTGAAGCTGAAAAGTTAGGAGTGATATTCACAATCTTAACACTTTTACAAAATCCTGCCAGAAAGATTCCTTCTTCTAAAGCTGAATTTCCACCTCCTACTACAATGATATCTTTATCTCTATAAAATGCACCATCACATGTTGCACAAAAATGAACTCCACTTCCTATCAATTCTTTTTCTCCAGGGATATTAAGTTTTCTATAAGTAGAACCAGTTGAAAGAACAACCGTTTTTCCCAGATGAGTATTTGATTTGGTAGTGACTTTAAAATAATCACCCTCTTTAACAATCGCAGTAACATCTTCTCCTGTTTTAATTGTAGCCCCATAAACTCTTGCCTGTTCTTCCATTTTATCCATTAAAGAAGGCCCAGATATAGAGGTGAAGCCTGGGTAATTTTCAATTTTCTGTGTTAAAAAGGCATTTCCACCAATTGTTTTCTTTTCAAGAATTAAGGTATCAAATCTATCTCGCTGAGCATATATGGATGTAGTTAATCCAGCTGCACCTCCTCCAATTATAATGGTATCATATATACGTTCTTCTTTTACTGTATCAATTTTCAATACTTTTCTAAGCTCTTCATTTTCAGGTTCAACCAAAACGATATCATCATTTATAAGTATAGTTGGGATTTTTCGTTTTCCATTGTTAAGTTCTTTTATAACAGGTATTGCCCATTCATTTTCTTTTTTGTCAATTTCGATATACTGAAAGTTGATTTTATTGTCAGTTAGGTAAGCTTTGGACTTTCTACAATCAGGACACCAATTTGCTCCATACATAATAATCTTAAAATCTTCATTTATTCCAAGGGCTGCAGATAATTGAAAGTTGTCTGGGTTAGTATGACTAGTGCCATTAATAATTAGTGTTGGAATTATTCTTTTACCATTATTTATAGATTCAACTTTTTTTGTTGCCTCTTTATCTAGATCAACATCAATATAATCATAGCTTATATTATTGTCATTTAAAAAAGCTTTAGCTCTTTTGCAATCTGGACACCAATCGGCTCCATACATAATAATCTTGTTCATAATGTTTTATTTTTAAGTAGTTAATAAAGAAAATTAAAAGTAGATTCATCATATCGTTTAGATGAATCTACTTAAATTATCTTTTATCATAAGTTTATTTCTATTGTACCTGAAGGGTTAGTATTTAAAGCGTCGTTTTCCATTTGATAACCAGTATGAAAATCTGCATTTTCTGGAATTGTATGAATAAGTGTTTTCATAGAGAACGGATTTGGACTATTATCGGGAGATGGTTCTACTGTAATAGCTGTTACATTTCCTGAAAGATCAAGTGGGAACGATAAGCCTGATGGTGCATTGATTAAAAAATCTTCACCTGGAAAAGGAGGGCCATCAAAACTTCCACTAAAAGGTGCTGCAAAATCTGCTTTATCTACTTCTAAGAATTTACCTGTAGTTATAGGTTGACCATCTACAACAACCCATCCTTCATAAACCCAACCCTCTGGAAGTGTCGGTAAGTTAAGACTAGGTAGTGGAGCTCCAGTACTCAAATCTTCCCACCAAATACCGCTTGTTTCATCTGTATCAAGACTTCCGTCTGTAGGAGTTCCCAATAAATAAGATCCTGATGCGTCAATAAAATCTGTACCAATCGCAAGTGGGTGTTCGGTATCTAAAAGGCTAGAACCATTTGAAAAATCTCCTGCTAATATATGTACTTTACTTGGAGCAGGATCATCATCTTGTGCTGGTTCTATAGTCAATGCATAAGCGGTTGCTTTTTCTAAATCTCTAGCATTCAATTGAAATGAAGCTGCCGTTAAATTTCCATTATCTTGTACATTGAAGATTCCTGCTGTAAGGGGAGCACCATCTACGATAATCCATCCTTCATAAACATAGTCACTGCCTAGACTTGGTAAGTTTTCAAATTTCATACTTAAGGTTCCTAAATCATCGTTTCCGTTTGAAACACCATTAGTTGAACAACTGGTAACACCTAACATTAAACTTAAAGCCAGGACTATCATTAAATAGTTATACTTTTTCATTTTTATTATATTGTGCAAACCGCTAAAAATTGGACTATTAATAAAATTTACATATAACTCCTTAACCTTCAAAAATGACTTTCGAAAAGTAGCAGATTTATT
>CAYOIL010000310.1:0-4601 GCA_964403985.1 uncultured Saprospiraceae bacterium | reverse complement strand
GAAATACACTATCAATATTTCAAATCTTATGCCAAACTAATTAGAGAGAGAATTATTTAAATTTTCCTATTTATAAAACGTTGATAGTCTATACAATATCAACAATATTTTTTTTCAATAAGTTCTAGATTACTTTCTTGGATGTCGTAATTCTAGGTGATTTTAAGTAAAACGGGGTACAATAAGCAATATCGGCGAATTCATTCTTTAGAAATTTTGAATACGCTAAGGAAGATAAATTGGACGCAAAAGTAAAATGCTTGAAGATTTGAATTTTATCAAGAACCTCTTTATCAAGATCAAGTTCGTTTATTTTTTCAGCACCATCTCCAACCACATAAATTTTATCATAGCCTAAAAACGGATCAAAGCTGGTCTCTGAATATATATGAGCTTCTGTTTCTACCATGCATTCTCCTAAGTTATTCGTTATTCTCCAGTAGACTTCCATCCTTCTTGCATCTAATGCAGAAATGATACAATATGAATTATTCGCATCAGCTAAAGTAAACGAATTTCCTAAGGCTTCTAATGTAGGTACTTCTATTATTGGAATACTAAGACTGTAACCGATTCCTTTTGCGATACTGTAAGCGACTCTTAAACCTGTGTAGGATCCAGGTCCCGAACTAACTGCAATTGCTGATAACTGATTTAATGAAATTTTGGCTTCCGCCAAAAGGGTTTCTATGAAGACAGTCATCCATTTAGAATGTTTCTGACCTTCGGTAGCATCTTTAGTAGCTAATACTTCACCGTCTTTAGAAAGCGCAACACTGCATATTGAAGTACTACTTTCTAAACACAATATGTATGTACTTTTCGAATCATCCATTCTTACGAAATATTAAGCTTATATCATTAAATATAAATGATAACTGCAATAATACTATAATATCATATGTTCAAAAAACAGATAGTTAGGTTTTATATAAAAACTACTTTTTCCTGTTTAATTGCCTAGAATTTCTTTGTACCTTTTTTGGTCTCTTAAGATAGAAATCGCTTCTTTAATTTCAACATCACTGTTTAAACTACTGCGAATTTTTCCTTTCTGATAATAATACCTATTTATGATTTCTTCTTCAATAAGGTCAATCAAAATCGCTTTATTTTCATCGAAGTCATTCGATTTATCATTTGCCAACAGAATAGATATTGCTTCAATTTGGGAAGAACTAGCATCTGCTAAACCTGCTTTATCAAGTTCTTCTTTTAATTGTTTTAGTTTTTTATCCTTCTTTGACTCGAAAGTGAAACCTTCTTTCTTAACGAATGACTTAAATCCATCATAGTCCGTAAACGCATATTTGTCAGCTGATTCTATTGAATCATTTTTAGCTACATATGAAGTCACATACTTGAAGATTAATTTATTTTTAATCAAGGAATTTACAAACTCTGATTTTTTAGGAGCTTCTAACTTTACATCTGGTGCAACTCCTCCCCCATCGAGTACTGTTCGTCCATTGGTTGTTTTAAATTTGGATCGTTTATCATCGGGAATATCGATAGGTTCACCATTTTCATATTCAACACTTTGAATACATCTTCCGCTTGGAATATAATATTTGGAGGTTGTTAATTTGACTCTACTATTGTAGCCTACTTCTTGTGTGTTTTGGACTAAACCCTTTCCATAAGAACGTTGACCGATAAGTACGCCACGATCGTAGTCTTGCATTACACCAGAAACAATTTCTGAGGCAGAGGCGGAAGATTTATTGATCAAGACCGTAAGTGGAGTTTCCGTATTATATGGATCTTTTCGCGTGTCATAGGCTTGATCTCTATCTCTCACTTTACCTTTTGTAGATACAATTGGCTGTCCTTTGTCAATGAATATATTACTCACTGCAATAGCTTCTCTTAGTAGCCCACCACCGTTATTTCTTAAATCAAGTATAATTCCTTCAAACTCTCCATCACTTTCTTTTTCTAGTGACTTAAGTGCTTTTGTAATATTAGCAGATGCTTCTTGAGTAAATGTAGTTAATGAAACATAAGCAATATTGCCATCTAAAATTTCATATACTGGTACATTGGGAGAATTAAATTGATCTCTTGCAACAGAAACATCAAGTGTTTTATTAGTTTTAGGACGTTTCACTTTAATCTGAACATCTGTTCCGGCAGCACCTCTCATTATTTGATTTACTTCATCATCTGATTTCCCTGCTACATTTACTCCATTAACTGCTAGAATTAAATCTGCAATTTTCAAACCGGCTTCATCAGCAGGGCCACCTTCAGTTACATCAGTTATAGTCACTGCTTTATCGATAGAACCCACTAAAATTCCTAGACCTTCATATCGTCCTTGATTATTGATCCTGTATGATTCTACTTGCGATTCAGAAATGTAATTCGTAAAAGGATCCAATGATGAAACCATCGCATCGATACCTATACGCATTAATTGTCCTGGGTCAATATCCTCAACATAATTCTTATTGAGTTCTTTATAGACATTGGAAAATATCTCAATGTTTTTTACGATCTCAAAATATTTATCGTTGGTTACAATAGTAGCTGATGCACCAATTAGAACTATTAATATTGCGAGTATGCTGTATTTAAATCTTTTCATTCTTTGTATTGTATAGCAAATATGCGTTTTTCGACGAATCAAAAAGTGATTTATCAATTAATTAACGCTATATGTAATATACATATTTGAATAAGAATAAATTCATAAAGAATTAATGAATTATGCTTACTCAAAGACCATTAAGCGACATACAAGGATTTAGTAGAGATGGGATAAAAGAATAGTCGACTTTCGAAGATAAATTTTAATGCTATTAAATCCTGAAACACAACAGACACTTACGTTTCAAAAGATTTTTTTGCACGAAAGAATTTTTCCGATAGTCTGTTTCGATTTATAAAGCAGTTCTCTATTAATGATTTTTGGGCTTTAAGCCCAAAGGAAATATGCAAGATAAATTTTAATGCTACTAAATCCTGAAACACAACAGACACTTACGTTTCAAAAGATTTTTTTGCACGAAAGAAAGTATAAATTAATACTCTACAATCTTCAAAATCAAAATAATACATAGTGAAATATCGTTAAAACTTCAACCCACAAAACCAACTATACGTATGAAATTTACTCTTTCATTTCTCTTTATTTTTTGCTGTTGCACTCTTAATATCGCTCAAACTGATTCTTCTAAAAATCAGGCTATATTTCTTGAATTAGGAGGAAGCGGAGGTATTGGCTCAGTAAATTATGAAAGAACTTTTTATTCAAGACCAAAATATCAAATGAATTGGCGAGCTGGTTTGAGTTTTATTCCAATAGATCGAAATAATGGAACTGTTTTTATTTTTCCTTTGATGCTTAATTACCTAGCTGGCTCTTCATCTCACAAAGTTGAATTGGGTGCGGGACAAGGCCTTTCAATAACAACTAAAGGAAGTTTCTTTAGTTTAACCACATTAGCTGCCGGATATCGTTTTCAACCTGAAAATAAGAGATGGTTTTTGCGTGTTACTTACTCTCCTCTTATATCATATATTGTTGATTTTCAAGTCCAGCAATGGGCTGGTTTCAGTGTAGGTTGTAGATTTTAAAAAAATTAAAATGAAGTATTATTTCTATTTTCTCCTATGTTTACTTACAATCTATAGTTGTATTGAAAAGGATTTTTTTGAAGGGCCAAACCAATATGAAGATGGCTTTGAAAATTATCAACTAGTCGAAGAACTTTTCGATGGAGAAGATAAACTTTGGTCATTTAGCCAATTGACAAGAAATGAAAATATGATTAGCATAGATTCATTAAATGCTCATAGTGGAACCCAGTCTTTAAAATTTTATGCATACAACTCAAGAAAAAGTGATGCATCAAAGTGTAGTGTGGCGAAACAAAAAATGGCATTTTGGAATGATGAAACAGTACGAATTACTGCATGGTATTATCTACAGGGTACGGAAGATCATGAATGGTTGTTTTTAATGGATTTAGAGGAGCAAGTAGCAATAGGTGCTGGTCCAGGTATGAGAATAGCTATGGTTGACAACAAGCTTAGAGTAGAATATAAATTTTTTGAAAATGATGTATTACAAAATCCAAATGAAGAAATAAATTTTCCTAGAGATAAGTGGGTGAAAATTACATTTGAAACAAAACTTTCCCAGAATAATAATGGATCAGTTAAATTATATCAAGATGAACTATTAATAATTGATAGAAGCGAGATTAGAACCTTACCGAATGATTTATTGTATGCTCAGCAGGGAACCAAAGGAATGTATAGTAGTGTTGAACTCGGGATTACAGCAAATTCACAAGATAATGAACTTACTCTTTGGGTTGATGATGTATTGATTGAAAAAGTCAAATAAGAAAGATTAAAAGAAGTGAATCTTAATGCTACTAAATCCTGAAACACAACAGACACATACGTTTCAAAAGATTTTTTTGCACGAAGAATTTTCCCACTAGTCTATTTCGATATATAAAGCAGTTCTCTATTTTCGATTATTGGGCTTTAAGCCCAAAGGAAATATGCAAGATAAATTTTAATACTACTAAATCCTGAAACACAACAGACACTTACGTTTCAAAAGATTTTTTTGCACGAAAGAA
>CAYOIL010000309.1:0-4632 GCA_964403985.1 uncultured Saprospiraceae bacterium | reverse complement strand
CGATCCAGCTGACCTTAGTCCGAGAGCGCCAATTGTAACAGTGATGGGACACGTAGATCATGGTAAGACTTCTTTATTGGATTATGTTCGTAAAGCAAATGTTGCAGACGGTGAGGCAGGGGGAATTACACAGCACATTGGTGCATATGAAGTAAAAGTAGGGCCAGATAAAAAGAAAATAACTTTCCTTGATACTCCAGGTCACGAAGCCTTCACGGCGATGAGAGCCAGAGGAGCAAAAGTGACAGATGTCGCCGTTATTATTGTTGCTGCTGATGATAGAATAATGCCTCAAACAAAAGAAGCAATTTCACATGCTCAAGCAGCTGGTGTACCTATCATTTTTGCTATAAACAAGATTGATAAAGACGGTGCTGATCCAGATAGAATAAAGAATGAGTTATCTCAAATGAATTTCCTAGTTGAAGAATGGGGAGGTAAATACCAATCACAGGATATATCAGCTAAAAAAGGACTTGGAATAGAAGAGTTACTGGAGAAGATTTTACTAGAAGCAGAATTACTAGAATTACAAGCAAATCCAAATAGAGACGCAACTGGTACTGTAATTGAAGCATCATTAGATAAAGGTAGAGGTTATGTAACTAAGATACTTGTTCAGAATGGTTCTATAGAAATAGGAGATGCTGTTGTTGCTGGAGAACATTCTGGTAAGATAAAGGCTATGTATAATGAGGTAGGCAAACGAGTAAAGAAAGTAGGCCCAGCTCAACCAGTATTAGTACTGGGATTAAGTGGTGCACCACAAGCTGGAGAGAAGTTTAAAGTAATGGAAAGCGAGACGGAAGCAAGACAAATTGCAAGTCGTAGAGGTCAAATTTCAAGAGAACAAACAAATAGAGCTAGTAAGCGTATTTCACTAGATGAGATAGGAAGAAGATTAGCTCTAGGAAGTTTCAAAGAACTTAACTTAATTGTAAAAGGTGATGTGGATGGTTCAATTGAAGCATTAGCAGATTCATTGATTAAGCTTTCATTAGATAGTGTTCAAGTAAATGTAATTCATAAGGCAGTAGGTCAAATTGCAGAAAGTGATGTATTATTAGCTTCGGCTTCAGATGCGATCATTATTGGTTTCCAAGTAAGACCAAGTATGGGAGCTAGAACATTAGCTGAAAGAGAAGGTGTAGAAATTAAGATGTATTCTATTATCTATGAGGCGATCGAAGAAATTAAGATGGCAATAGAAGGATTACTTGAACCGACGAAGGAAGAAAAGATTATAGGTCAAGTAGAAATTAGAGAAACATATAAGATTTCGAAAGTAGGAACTATTGCTGGATGTTATGTTCAGGATGGTAAACTTAATCGAAATACTAAGATAAGATTGATTCGAGATGGAATTGTAATATTTCCAACAAAAGAAGGTCATGTAGGTGAAATATCATCATTAAAGCGATTTAAGGATGATGTAAAAGAAGTTACGAAAGGGCTGGAATGTGGATTATCAATAAAGAATTACAATGATATCAAACCTGGAGATATAGTAGAAGGGTACGAAATAATTGAAATCAAACAGACTTACGGATAGGGTAGTGCGCGGTAAAGAACTTAAAGAGTTTTTGGATGAACGTGTATCTAAATACAATCAAAAGTCATTTATAGAATTGGATCCCATTAGTATTCCTCATCAATTTGAAGATAGGAAGAACAGGGAAATCATGGGATTTTGGACGGCAATGTTGAGTTGGGGTCAACGAAAAACGATCGTGAATAAATCTCAGGAGTTAATAAAATTAATGGATAATGATCCATATGATTTTATTATGAATCATAAAGAGCAGGACTTGAAAGCCTTGCTGGGATTTAAGCACAGGACGTTTAATTCGACCGACACATTGTATTTCATTTATTTTTTCAAGAAGTATTATGGTGTTCATGAGACTTTGGAAGATGGATTTATAAATCCGGAAGATCCAGGTAACATGGAAAAGGGCTTAATGTATTTTCATCATCTTTTTTTTGACGATGAAAATGCACCTAAAAGAACGCGGAAGCATGTCTCTACGCCATTGCGTAAGAGTGCATGTAAGCGACTATGTATGTTTTTGCGCTGGATGGTGCGAAACGATGATAGAGGCGTTGATTTTGGATTGTGGGACAGAATTAAAATGTCAGATCTGAAAATTCCTCTTGATGTCCATGTTTACAGAGTTGCTATAGAGCTTGGTCTTTTAGAATCCAAAAAGACAAATTGGAAAGCAGTGATTCAGCTTACTGAAAAATTAAAAGAATTTAATCCACATGATCCTGTTGCTTATGATTATGCTTTGTTTAGCATAGGTGTGCTCGGTCAAGGAAATTATAAATAGCTTATTCATTTTGATAAGCTTAGAAAATTAAGAATGAAATTTACAGAATTTGGGCTAAAGCCAGACATCCTCAAAGGAATTGAGAAAATAGGTTTTGAGACAGCAACTGAAATACAAGAAAAAGCAATTCCTTTTTTACTTGAAGAAGATAGAGATCTTATTGGTCTGGCACAGACAGGTACAGGAAAAACGGCAGCATTTGGTTTGCCACTTTTACACACTATTGATGTCAATAAAATAAATATACAAGGTATTATCCTATGCCCAACAAGAGAGTTGTGCATGCAACTAGCAAAGGAACTAGAGAATTATTCTAGAGAAATGGGTAATGTTGAAATTTTAGCTGTATACGGAGGAACCGATATCTCAAAACAAATAAAAATATTGAGAAGAGGAGTTCATATCGTAGTTGGAACACCAGGTAGAACACTTGATTTAATAAAAAGAAGGAAACTACATTTAGATTCTATATCAACTGTGATTTTTGATGAAGCGGATGAAATGTTATCTATGGGATTCAAAGATGACATGGATGAAATTTTAAAAGTTACTCCTGATGAAAAAAGGACACTTTTATTCTCAGCGACAATGCCAGATGAGATAAGACGGATGTCCAAAAAGTATATGCAAAATCCTCATGAAATTGCGGTTATGCATAAGAATCAAAGTAATTCTGATGTAGAGCACTTTTACTATGAAGTGAGTGCAAGAAGGAAATATGAAGTGCTCAAAAGGATTGCTGATTTACATCCGAATATTTATGCTATTATTTTCTGTAGAACAAGAGCTGAAACAAAAGATATTGCTGCAAGATTAGGTAGAGATGGTTATAGTACCGATGCTATTCATGGAGATTTATCTCAAGCACAGAGAGATCTTGTCATGGATAAATTCAGAGCTAAACAAATTACAATTCTAGTCGCAACCGATGTTGCAGCAAGAGGAATAGATGTTCAAGAGCTGACGCATGTAATAAACTATAACATTCCACATGAAATGGACATATATGTGCATAGGAGTGGAAGGACTGGTAGAGCAAATAATAAAGGAGTTTCACTTATACTAGCAAGTTCTAGGGACAAAAGAAAGTTAAGAGATTTATCGAAAAAGATTGGTAGAGATATAGATCAACTAACTATCCCTTCCGGAAAAGAAGTTTTAAAAATTAGACTTTCTTCTAAAATTGATCAATGGTTAAGTCATGAACCTGATGAAACTTTTGTCAAAGAGCAATTACCAGAATTATTAGGTAAATTTTCTGAGATTAGTAAAGAAGACTTAATTGCTAAAATACTTCATTCAGAAATGAAATCGACTTTGTCTTATTATAAAAATGAATCTGACTTTTCTCAAGACTCAAGATCTAATAGAAGAGATAGAGATGATAGAGGCCGAGATAGAGATCGAGGAGATAGGGATCGAGGAAGAGATAGAAGAGATAGAGGTAAATTTAGTAGATTTTACATTAATCTTGGAGAGAAGAATAAAGTAAATGCCAAGATGTTACTTACGATTATTAATAAGCACACTCCTGGACATGAAATAGAGGTGGGTAAAATTGAAATTCTAAAAGCCTTTTCATTTTTCGAAGTTCAAGAAAATATGGCTAGTGTAATTACTAAGTCATTGAATAAAAAGAACTTTGGAGGGACTACAATTATCTTAAAACCAGTTGCTATTCAAGACCGTGCCGAAAAGTCTAAGTTTAAACGAAGAGGACGAGGAGGAAATGGTGGTGGATCATCTAGAGGCCGAGGTGGAAAATCCTATGGAGGAAATTTCCGTGGTAAGAAAAGAGGTGGTGGAAGCAGTAGAGGTTAATAATCTATTCGTATTCTTGATATAATTATGTACTTAACAACTGTAAGTTGTTTAGTAGTTTTACATTCTACATACAATTCTTTCTTCTTTATTTAATTAGGAATTGGCTATAGTTTTAGTGAATAATCATTTTAGGAAAGGTAATAAAGATTAATCCTTTTGACTTTTGTTTTTTAAGTTTTTAGTGTGTATAATAATTATTATTAGCCTTAGAAAGTAAGTCATTTAAACTATCAATATTATTAAATTATTGATTATAGAATGATTTACTAAAGTGGTATTATTTATATGAATTAGATAAAAATGAAAGTATCCTATGCACTAGGATCCTATTAATACTCTGGTTATATTTTGATAATTTAGAGTAGCTTATTTTTGGTATCTATAGTATATGGTTAAAACAGGAATATTCTATAGAACTTAATAATGTCTAGTCCTAAATAACTGATACAGATTATTAAGGATTAAAAATATTAAT
>CAYOIL010000308.1:0-4671 GCA_964403985.1 uncultured Saprospiraceae bacterium | reverse complement strand
GCGCGCAGATGCTGCGGGTCGGTCATGGATGGGTTCCTCTTTGGTTGAGAACCTGCCACCTCTGAGTCCAATCAAATGGTGGCAGGCGGAATCGGGTTGGACTACCGGCCAAAGAGCAACCGGCGCTCGCGAGAGCCCCTCATCCGCCCGCCATAGATCGACGGGCACAAAAAAAGCGCTCGTGGGAGCGCCTGATCTGACGCTCTTTGATTCCGGGAGTCCAAACCCGGCCGCAGATTTTGCTGCAGCTCGCCGATAACTCGGCTTAACAACAGTTATAGCACACCGCCTTGTATGACGCCACATTGACGCCATGTGTAGACCAGTGTGTAATACATAAAATCCAGCAGTGGAGTGATCGAAATGCAAACCGCAACACCCCCGGACCTGATCGACAACTACTACCAGGCGCACAAAAAATCCCGCATGGTCGCCTTTTTTCTGTGCTTCCTGCTCGGGCCGCTCGGATTGCTGTATGCGAGCTGGAAAGCGGCTCTGATTCTGTTGGCGCTGGCGATCAGTATCGGCATGTTGTGGCCAATGGGCGGGGCTGTCTTCGGGTGGATCATCGCCATGCTGTTTGCCGCCGATCGGGTAAATGCTTACAACCAACGGCTTCTCGCAGACGCACGCCTGAGACAAAACCGCGGCTAAACTCACAGCCAAACCCGCCGTTGTTTGTGCTCACGCCAAATCACTACCGGCCAATAAACCGCAAACACGCAGATGACGGCGACTGACCCAATGGCATGGCCAAATCGCCCGAGTTCACGGCGCCGCTCGCGGTGCAATGGATCATCGAGCCACTCGTTTAGGCCGTACCCCACACCCAGGCATAGATAACCAAAACCGACTAACCCCAGCCAGATCATTTCGAGCCCTCGGATTGCTGGGCACGCACCTGCTCGAGCTGGTGCGTGATTTCAGCATTCATTGATCGTTGATTGCGCGATGCGGATACCTGCAGCCAAATGGAAAGCGGGCGCGATAGCCGCAGCGTGTGGCGCAGCCGGTCGGTTAATTGCTTCGGTTTATCCGGCATCCGCATTAACCTCGTCGTCTGGCGCTAGCAGATAACCGCGCTTCCAGTCGTCCACCGTGGCATCCGGAAACTTCAACTTTTTTCGATAGCCGATTGACAGATCCGGGAATTTGCCCTGCGCATCGACCAAACGCTTTGCGGCACTAGTGCCAAGCGGCAGCTTCCCCGACGCCACGCCCTTGATGTGCGTCCAGGAAACACCCGACACATTTTTTAACGGTGCCTTACCACCGCAGTGCGCGATGGCCGCTTGCATCAGGAAGTTCTCCACGCGTTTCGGTCTGTGTTGAGATATCGGTATTATATTAACGATATCTCGGTAACAAATAAAGAACGGGAAAATTACCGTTCCGCGTTGAGTTGCGGTTCGTCATGACATAACGTAAGGAGAGCACAAATTGACAGATGTGAGAAAATAACGACTAATCAACAAAGGCAGCGCGATGAGCGACAAAGTAAATATTGACCGTGCAGAACGCATTGCCAAATTGATGCGTGAGAAAGGCATTACCTCGAATCAGATCAGTACCCGCACAGGGTTGGCATATAGCACCGTGCAACACATCGTCGCCGGTAAACCCACAACGCGGCTGCATGAGGTGGCGAGAGTGCTCGATACCACCGCCGCCCAGCTGAACGGCGAATCGCCACCCATTGATCGCCTGCCCACATACACCCTGGCGAACGTCCCTGTCTGCGACGAGCCCTGTCTCATTCGCATGCAGTCCGACGAGCTCCAGTACAACGGCCGCCCGCAATTCGCCGAGCGAGGCATCATTACCGTGCTGGTTGAACCCGCCACCAACGCCGAGCTAGAGAAAAGCCGTTACGCGCTTTTTCGCCGAATCGACGAAACGCGGGCGCTGGTCTGCCATGTGATCACCGATGGGGATCGGGTGGCGTTTGCTCGTGCGGGAGTGGCAGCAGGATCCACCCTTGCGGCGTCAGACGTGCTGGTACCGGGCCAGGACGGCGAGCTGCTGGGGGCGCTCCGGCGGGTTGTGGATGCGCCTTTTTTGCTGGATCAGCTGATCTAGCACCAGAATTACACTCGCACAAATCGCACCCTCCAAATAGCTATTAACAAAGCTGCACACGCATGCAAGTTCGCTCAGATTAGATCACCTGCCCGATAAAATTCAACAATATTCCCAGCAGTAATACCCGATCCCCGCGCGAATCAGAGCTATACCTGTCATAAATGATAGGTCCAAAATCCGTGCGTATACGCTGAGCACCACCGACAAAACCGTAACCGCAATGAAAACCCGCTTGACAATGTGACGTCAATCGCACCACTATAATTACCGATGTATCGTTATTTTGTTGCGAAACAGAGGTGAACAAGATGGACGCACAAGCAAGAGAAACCGGCACCGTCAAATGGTTCGACGATAAAAAAGGCTGGGGATTTATCAACAATCCCGGGGGATCAGACGTATTTGTGCACTACCGATCCATCCAGATGGACGGGCACAAAACACTGGCGACCGGGCAGCACGTGAGCTATCTGCTCACCAAAAACGACCGCGGCCCAGCGGCCGCCGAAGTCACCCCCCTGCACTAATTCCTCCAGATGGCATGCGCCATCATTCAGCGCGGGCATTCGTCCGCGCTGTGTTTTCACAACGGGAGATACCAGCATGAGATATTGGGAAGTGGTAAACGGCCGCGGCATGATCATCGCCGCAGGGTTGACAGAAGCTGAGGCCCACAGCCTTGCCGTCAAATACAACAAAGCGGAGCCGCGGCATTCACCCAAAGCCGGGGCTTATTCGCGCGAAACTCGCCGGAGCAACGCAGCTTGAGCACGCCGTCGCTGATACCACTTAGGAGCCCAGGGCAAATCAACGAGGGCGGCCACGTCGCTTTTATGTACCGCGAAAAATTGTGTGTAAAGCGCGCTAAGGTCGTGAAATTTCCCGGTACCGTCGATGAAGAGATCGTCGTTAACCGACGGAAAAACAAATTTTTCCTGACACAACTGACCTTGACCGGTACTTCATGGGCGAAAGATGTGCACGTGCTCAGCGCAGGTGACGGTTCTTATGATTCTTTACGAGCCAAAGTGCTTGATTGGGTTGCCAATGGCGAACTCGGCCAGAGCTCAAAGGCAATGGCCCTAGCAGCCGCAGGCAGCAATGGCGGCAGCAAGTTCGCCCCTGCCGATCCTGCTGATTTCAATAGATGTTTATTGTTGTTGCAAGCAGTGCCGGAGATCAATGCACACATGCACAAAGTTGCACGGCTCAGCGACAGATGGGCAACGCTGGTAGACCGATGGGAGGAGGTTGCGCGCTGTTTTCTCAACGAAGTGGGCTGGGATTGGTCGGAAAAGAAAACCGCGCCGGAGACGTACAAGCTCATGAAAGAGCTCGGACTATGAGCAATTCACGCGACGCCATCCTCGCCCACATCGACGACGACAACGGCACACCCGGCAGCCCTGATGCAGTTAAAAACGGCTGTGAGTGCCCGCGGGAAGATAACCATCATGGCGAGGGACGACCAGGTACAGCTGGGCCGGAGTTCGTTGTGGTACTGCACTGCCCGCTGCATGGGCGGCTATTGGAGGCATTGTGAGAAACGAATCACAGCCGCACCCGCAGAAACACGGCAATGCGCCATTCAAAAAAACCTTTGATGGTGATGGCACAGCTTTCGGCCCAGCAAACCAGGCTGAGGAGTGGCTGTCCGACAACGGCTATAGCTACGGCCCCAGCTGCGCGATGCACGACCAAGGCATTTTAAAGGGTGATTTCACAATCGCAAAGTGGAGGAATCTAACCAAACGTGAGATTCAGCAACTCGATGGAAAATTGATTGCCAACAGAGACGGCCCGGCGACGATCATTCTGTACCGAAACCAGCCAGACGGGCACGCGTGATGTGGTTTAGATCAGCATCCCTGTTCGTGCTCGACAAATTCGAGCTCGATCCAGAATCACTGGACGCCATGCTCAACGACCAGGTTTTCATTGCATGCAACAAACGACAGCTGCACAGCTATGGTTGGGTGCCACCCATGGCAGAAACAGAGCCATTGGCCTATCCCTCTGCAGACACGATACTGCTGAAGGCCAGGCGTGAGGAGCGCGTGTTGCCTGCTGCAGTGATCGCCGAGCACATGGCACAGCGCATCGAAGAGCTGGAAAACAAACTCGATCGAAAAATTCGAGGGCGCGAAAAGCTAGATATTCGAGACAACGTGGTCCTGGAACTCACCGCCCAGGCGTTTACCAAATCAACCTACGATCACATGCTGATCATGCCATCGAAAGGGTTGCTGGTAGTAGATCAGACCAGCGCAAAACGTGTCGACGAATGCACTGCATTGCTGCGCGAATCTATTGGCAGCCTCAGTATCAAACCAGTGCGAACTGCAGTCGATCCAGCTCGGCTGTTCACACGATGGCTCAAAGGCACCAGGAAGACGCCAGACGACATCACAATCGGCAGCAGTTGCGTGATTCAAAGCGAAGACCAGGCCGCAGCGGTTGTTCGCTGTAAAAACCGTGATTTGTCGAGCGATGAGATCCGGGCGTTGGCTGCTGCGGGCGAGCAAGTAACACAGCTTGCGATGGAAGCTGAGACTGTCTCATTCACACTGAGCGATGAGTTTGTGTTTA
>CAYOIL010000307.1:0-4672 GCA_964403985.1 uncultured Saprospiraceae bacterium | reverse complement strand
TCCTTGCGGATCCCGCAAGGAAATAGCCCAACGAGGTACGCACCCGAGGGGATCTCCGGCAGCAAGAGCCGGCAAACTCCATCACCATAAGGAATGCGCTTCAGTTGTTTCCTGACACATGTGGAATCAAGGCGGTCTCCCTCAAGACGCCAGACCGAAAGCTGGAAGGCGTCGTCGAACGCGGTACCAGAAGTCGGAGTCTGAACTTCGACCGTTAGCGTGCCGCTTTCCGGTAATCGTGAAATCAAACTAAGGACGTCAACTTGGACCAATGACTTCTCACTGGGTCGCACAGAGCACGATTCATCGAATATCAGAACGGAGCCAGAGCGCGGTCTATATCGAACCCGTACGTCGTAGACCCCGGAGCCGGCATTCGATAGGAGGAGTGAACCATTCGACCGTACTGAATCCCAGTTCTTAACGAGCTCTCCAGCCTGCGAGATGACGATATCGTACAGGCCAGGTTGGGTATCAACATTGAGCAATTCGATCTCAATGCCGCCAACTGGATCAAGCTCAATCCTACTCTCGGATTCAGCTGGCCTCCATCGACGCTTGCTCCACTGATAGCCATCCCTGCCGAACCAAACTTCTCGATCGGCACTACTAGTTGGGACCAGCAACGGTGAAGGTGAGTCCGACAGGATTAATTCAGCGGAACTGGGCGGAGAAGGGGTATCGCTCGCTGCAGACTGGGATAGACCACCTACCGTTGTCGAGAAGCTGAACCGCATCTCTGCTTCAAAGTCGATCGGAGAAGAACTGAGTACGGAGACTTTATCGAGGTGTTGGCCCGTGACGGAGTCGACGACTTCAACCTCGCCAACATCTAGAAGCTCCACTTCAACACGTGCGCTCTTCTGTTCCGCACGAATCATCTGGCCAGAAATGACTCTTGCGAACCGATCCCCCAACTTGACAGTCGTGATCACGCGGTCGGCGGACGAGACTGGCATCTCCCACAGCCCGCTGCGGATAGGCAAGAAAGACCTAGAGTAGGCCTCGTACGACACCACATCCCTGCCAGACTCATCGGAAGAGATCGTTCCAGTGCGAGCGCGCCACTCGCCCCCATCGCGATTTGTGTCCTGAATAAACTCCAACTCAGCACTGGGCGCGACTTGAAGTGACCCATCTCTCGCGAGTCGCACGATCCCTAGAGAACTCCTTACGAACACCTCACCGTAAACCTTGCTCGACAACTCTGCGGGGGCAATTCGAACGTTCGAGGATTCCGGAGCGATTGCCGATCTCTCAATCGGTGAATCTAAATCATCCGGATCAACCTGCTCGGCTCCGGGATCCTCGCTATGCGCACTGGTTCCAGGCTGCTTCAGAGCCTCTCCCAATCCTCGATCCAAATAAGAGGTGGCTAGAAATAGAAGACCCAAGAAAGCCACTAAAGCCATCACTAGCGTGAGAGCCCAACTCCGTCGACTACGAACTTTCGATCCTGTCATCTACAAGCCTTTATCGATTTACTCGGCGAACGCGCTATCCCCACTTGGAGCCATCAACATTCCACTATCTGCCGTTAGAAGGGCTCCGGAATCGCCCAGGGGCACACGTTACAATCGACATCGTAGAACCCAGTAAGCGTGCCCCTAAAACAAGTAATCGTCACACCACCGATCATAATTTCGAAGACGAATAAATCGGGGCCTGCTTCGACACCCATGGCGGTCACCTGCCGCGGGCAGGATACTCCGTCTGGTTCACACCCTTGGCAGGTAACTCCCGAAGCGGCTTCCAACCCGGCTCCGACAGCTTGGTTGAGGCTCAGCCCGCATCCCGAAACAACCTCCATAATATGCTTCGGTGGGTTGTCAGTGGGGCACTCCTGATCAGCCTCTGCGACACCAAAGGTCAACATCAGAAGGAGTGTAGAAACAAGCGTGGAGGAAAAGATACTGTCACGGTCACTTCGCCGCCACGAAACTAGGAGCCGCAACGACACCGCCGAACGCACACCGATGGTTCAGAAGGAACCCATTGAACCGGTGCTCGTGGCGGCGGCGTGCCGTTGACAGTACCGCCCCCTGAATGATCGCCGCGCTCGAATTACAGAGAAGACGTTGCTCTACCGCCTCGACCTCTATCCACGGCCCTCACTCCACACGAAACCCTGAAGCCCCTGCTTTTGGCTCCTAGGCCTTGCGGCCGCGGCCGTATCGGCCCGGCCTTCTTGTAGGAAGAGGCTTCCTTTGCTCTACTCCATGCACGTACTTGAGCGCAGAAATGACGTCCTCCTTAGAGAGCAGTAAATCATCGAGCGAGAACTCTTCCGCGGAAAGAAGTCCCGTCCCACGGAGCGTGCGGAACTGCCGCTCCACTTCGAGTCGTTTCATTTCCCATGCTCCCGAAACGCCGCCTACGATAGTTGGAGTCAGATTCTCCTTGTCATTTAGGATCCCACTAATCTCGGAATCATCGAACGTATCGCCATCAAGAACGCGGTCAATTGCAGCCTCTAACACCTCACCCGAGCTGCTTTCATCTACGAAGCACCGATCAAGGTAACTGAAGAAGTGAAGAAAAGAATCGTCTGTCGAAAAAGCGCTGCCGGAAATGAGCAACGTAAGGGAAGTTTTTGGTGACGATCCAGAAACGAACGCGTAGCGCTTCACTGCAGCAGCCGGGAAGTGAGTATCAATGAGCCCCCGAACTTCACGTACATCTTCGAATTCGAGAGCGCGCCCCTCAGGTGACGAAACCACAACTACGACTGCATGAGCAAATCGGAAGAGCGGCATATCAAGAACCTGCTTCTCCTCCGCAAGGATGCGGCGGTACTCGTCGATGTCTGTTGGCAAAACACTGATTCCCTCTATTACTGCATCTTCCTCCTTCGGACGCAGAATGGATGGTGGACTGAGCGCCCGTCGAAACACTGCGGAGAGTGCTTCTTCACGCGAGTGCTTCTCGGCGTAGGCTACGACGGCTGGACCGCTCAAGCTATTGGCAAGATCTGCAGCATCAAGACGTGTTGTGTCACCGAGATCGATTCCGGCATCGCCTAGCTTCTGCTGGAACTGGGGGTCATTGCTGTCATAGTCCTTGATTGTCGCTTGAGCTGTGAGCAGGTTGAAAATTTGCTGGGAGATATATCGGTTGGCGATCTTCTCGGCCTTCGAGTTCCCAAGCTCCCCCGCCTCTTCGCCCTGCGCGAGGAATGCTCTGGCCATAAGGTCGTTCGATACGAGCAGAAGCGAATTAAACATTCGCCGAGGCTGGTTAGGCTCAGCATCTCGCTGCGCTTTGAATTCAGTGTCAAATCGGTACTGCTGAGCGAGGAAGCTGCACAACAAACGGCCAGCATTGAGGTGCTGTGCGTTCGCAGCCTTCATCCCTTGGGGGTGTGACGGCAAGACCGCAATTCCAATGCTACAGACGGAGTCGCTCGAGATCGACTTTTCGCCATCTTCTATACCAGCAGAGAGCTCCTCATCACGGAGATTTGTGACGTATGCGTTGTGCTGCGCTGTCCCAAGGATTGAAGCAAGCCCTGAACCACTACCCCCACCGGCGCTGAACACGAAGAAGAATAGACGTGTGGGATTCGAAGGCAGACCTGCGGAGTCAACGATATAGGATCTTTGTTTTTCCCAGGCGACAAGGCCGCTTGGAGAGACACTGGGATCCTTAGGCACGGAAGATAGAAGCGAGAGCATCCCGTAAAACTGACCTACAACAGGTACATTCCCTACGCCTGAACCAGTGACCCACTTGAGATCAGAGACTTGAAATCGGATTGAACTTCGCAGTAATTCATCATTGAGCCGTTGTATCCGGGCGCGTGTATCTCCATCGAAATCGGCAGCCAGAATGACCGGATCGATGAGAAACAGGCCACCACCTTCTTCTGCCCGACTGCCACTGGTAAGCAGTTGCCTGATGCGGTGGGAGAAACTCTGCTCGCGTGTGACTGTGTCAGCACTCTTCTCGTCCTCACCTTCAATCTCAGTTCGAACCTCGAAGACGGTTTGAGCCACGCCTAGCGCGACGTTGGTTCCACACCTTCCGAGGCCAGTGATGCTTACCGAAGGAAGTGTGCTTGCCAGCCCATTATTCCCGTCTGGCCCTTTTACTGTGAGAGTATCAACGAACTCGCTAAGACTCTTGAAGGTCCGATCCGCCGTTCTCTCAAGGATTCGTGTTGCTAGCTGAGCGACGACTAGTTCGAAGAATGCCATTCGTGGTGCTTGTGAGCGTTGTGCTCGGCATGGGGAGGGGAGCGAGGAAAGGTGTCTAAGCTTAACAAACCTGAATGTGGCCGTGCCGCGATCGCCCGATTTCTCCAAATGATGTGGAGAGCTACTAAATTTCGAGTGGAAACGCCGAATCTGTACTGTCTGGCTTCGGACCCGGAAAGCTCCATTCGGAGAGGGCGGTGACTAGGAGTTGTGCGAGATACGGTCGCAGCGACTTCACCGCCGCGAAACTAGGACCCGCAACGCCGACGCGGAACGCGCCCCAGCTTCAACGAACGCGCGCCGATAGTACAGAACCAACTAATTGAGCTGATGTTCGTGGCGGCGGCGTGCCGTTGACAGTACGTCGGCCCGCTGGCGGACGCTTTGCGTCGTTGGGCTAACGGAGAGTCGCTTCCACTAGGACGACTCCGGTCATTCTCCCGGGGGTGGGCTCGACGCCGGGGCCTGGGGTGTCG
>CAYOIL010000306.1:0-4679 GCA_964403985.1 uncultured Saprospiraceae bacterium | reverse complement strand
GTAGAAAATGTTGTTGCACAATTATATGAACAAGGTAAAAACCCATTCATTGTTATCCTTGATGGAGTTACAGATGTAAGGAATTTCGGTGCAATTGCAAGAAGTGCTGAAGTATTTGGTGCACATGCGATCGTATCACCTTTGAAGAATTCAGCCATAATAAATGAAATTACATTTAAATCTTCAGCTGGTGCTTTGTCACATATTACTGTATGCCGAGAAAAAAGCATGAACAATGTGGTAGAAGCTTTACAAAATCTTGGACTCCAAATCATTGGCGCCGATCACCATGCGGAGAAAGCAATAGATGATCTTGATTTTTCAGGTCCTCTCGCTGTTGTTATGGGTGATGAAGGAGAAGGTATAAGTGAACACATACGCAAAAAAATTGATCACACTTTTAAAATAAATCAACTAGGAAAAACAGAATCTTTGAACGTATCTGTTGCTGCTGGTGTTGTATTCTATGAAATAAGTAAATTCAGAAATTAATATGAAAAAATCATTAAAAATAGCCTTTTTTGGCGCATTGAGTTTTGTCCTACTTTCATGTGGAGCAATGAATAAAACAGCAACTAACGAAGCTACTTCCCAGCTTACTTCTGAAAAGAAATACGCTCCTACAGAAAAAGCATTGTTGTGGAAAATTGAGAAAAAGGAGCTAACAAGCCCTAGTTATTTATATGGTACAATTCATATAATCCCTTCGGATGACTTCTTTTATCCTGATGGCACGTTAAAAGCGATAGAAGAATCTAAGAAAATGGTATTTGAAATAGACATGAATGTAATGTCGGACATGTCACAACAAATGGCATTGATGCAAAAAGCCATTATGAAGGATGGGAAAAAACTAGGAGATTTAATTACGGAAGAAGAATATGGAGTTGTAAAAGCTCATTTTGATAAAATGGGACTTCCTTTGGCACTTTTCGAAAGAATGAAACCAGCATTTCTTACAATATTTGCAAGTGAAGAAATGTCTCCTGACGTTTTACAAAGTGGCGAAATGAAATCTTATGAAATGCAATTTATGGAAATTGCTAAGTCTAAAGAAATGGAAATGGGCGGACTTGAAACGATTGATTACCAACTTAGTGTTTTTGATTCTATCCCATATGTGGATCAAGCTCAAATGTTAGTTGAAAGTATAAAGAATTCAGGTGAAGGAAATGATGAATTAGCTCAGATGATTGCTATTTATAAAAATCAAGATCTTGATGGTATGGCAGCAATGTTTAGTGATGAATCCATGGATATGGATATATTATTGAACAATAGGAATAGGAACTGGATTGCACCTATGAAAGAGTATATGAATAAAGAAGCTACCTTTTTTGCTGTTGGTGCAGGTCATTTAGTAGGAGAAGAAGGTGTTATTGCATTATTGCGAAAAGAAGGATATACTGTAACTGCTATTAGTGTAAATGAGTAATTTAATTTCATTAAGGGGCTTTACGCCCAAAATAGGTGAAGGTAGTTGGATGGCTGATACTTGTCGTATTGTCGGCGATGTAGAAACAGGCAAGAACTGTAGTTTTTGGTTTGGAGCTGTAATCCGTGGTGATGTAAGTAGTATCAGATTAGGTGATAGGGTTAATGTCCAAGATAATTCTGTAATTCATGCAACTTTTGATAAGAGTGTAACTTCAATAGGAAATGATGTTAGTATAGGTCATGGTGCAATGATTCATGGCTGCACGATAGAAGACGAAGTGCTTGTGGGAATGAATGCAATAATAATGGACAATGCTGTAATTCAAAAGCACGTAATAATTGCAGCAGGGGCGGTTGTCTTAGAAAACACTATATGTGAATCAGGCTATATCTATGGAGGAATTCCTGCTAAGCCCATTAAAAAACTAGAAAAAGATAATCTTCAATTTTTTATTACTAGGACAGCTAAGAATTATATGAAATATAGTTCTTGGTACAGAGAATAAACAAAGATTAAAATTTTAAGTAATAGGATTTATAATCTTTCTCATATAATTAATTCTAATGTATTTTTTATATAAATATTGTATGTACGTTTTTGTTTTTATTTCTTTCATAAGTTGTTCCATCTTAAAGAATTCAAGGAGTATAGATTCTGAATATTTCGAAGGAGTTATAACTTATTCCATAGAGTATCTCCAGACTAAAGAAGAGTTCAAAACTGAAGGTTTAGAATACCGACTAGGGGATAAAGAAGTTCTATATTTTAAAGAAGGGAATTATTGCAAAAAAAGATTTTCAAAAGACGGGAGTTTACTTCATACATCATTTTTCAACCTTTCATAACTTAAAACACATGTTAGAAGTACTGACAGTGATACTGTGATATGGGTTGATTGTTCCGTCCAAGATTCAAAATCTCATTTTAAAAAAGTACAAGGTAGTGTTGTTTTAGGATATCCAACAATTTGTTTAGAACTAGAAACAGAAGTAGGAGGTTTTGGCGAATGGACACCTATAGTAAAGTCTAAATATCACTACGGCAAAGAGTTAAAAATAAATCCAGATTGGTATATAAATTATCTTGAAGCAAATTTCAATGAAATTGTTAAAATTGCCCCCGGCATGTTATTAAATGCTACAAGTGACGATTTTTTCTGGATTTCAAAGAAAACAGCTCTAAAAGTTGAACAACGGAAAGTAAATAGTAAAGACCTAATTTTCACTATTAAAAAAGATGAAGTTCTAAAAGAACTTTAATGCCTCCTAAGGGGAGGTGGTCCAGTAATTTTTTCTTTTGTAGAGTAAATTCTAAATGTCAATAATAGAAGTACAATAAATATTATCAACTCAAAAACAAAACCTCTAATTACACGACTTAATAGATGCATTATCGCATCGATATCACCAAATGAAGAATATCTAAATAAGTTTATTCCTGTTGTAATCAAATCGAAAACAATAAATCCAATCAATAAAACAACAATAGAGGATTTCAACCAATTAAGATTATTGATTTTTTGCGGCAAGTTCAAATAAACAAAAAGGAACACAACTGCAAACACAATAATTTCAATGAAAAAATTAAGAATTGTTGTGACTATTCCAGGCAGGGGAAGAAGATTTAGCAACCTTTCGCTCACAGAATAAATGATGTAATAAGCTCTTTGAGTAAATAACACCAATGAAATTCCAAAGATTACTAGTAAATAGGCTTGTTTCTTCGACATGATTTTAGATTTACAACTAAATTAAAATATTTCTTTCTAAATGTAAGCTTTTCAAAAAACAAGTAAAATAGAACCTAAGGTTTTTATTTACTCAGAATCATTTGATTCCTTCATTTTATTAACTATTATACAACTTGTTAATAAGACAATAAAAGTTAAAAAATCTAAGAGGAAACAGCTTAATACAAAATAGATTAAAGAGTTTATATTAGAAGGAGTAAGTGCAGTAAGATTAAATTTAATTGCAAAAAAGAGCGTATGAGAAATACTAAATGCTAAAAAAACAAGTAATAAACTAATAGCTACTTTGAATAATCTTGAAGTTCTATTGACATTCTTTCTAATAAACTTTTCAAAGAAATAAATCAAAATAATATGGACGAACATATAAGATAAAGTCGCGAAAAATAATATTTCTGCATCATTTCGATTAAATGAACTAAACAAATAATCAGTTATGTCAAAATAAAAATGATATACCTTTTCAGAAATTAACAAAGTAGATATTGCCAAAATAGCTACTAAATAAATATTTTTCAATTTCATACTCTTTCATTTAAAACTGAACATACATCAACCCCTTGGTTTCAAAAAATTCCTCACTGAAATACTCATTTAACGTGATGATTTCTGAATATCGATGCATTGCAAACTTTTTCTGTTCTTTTAGGTCTCCACCTTTTAATGCTATTAAGCCATTTGGCATTGCATTTTTTTGATCTTCTTTTAGAAGTCTTTCCGTCCAAGGGATCAATTTCTCCATACTTGCAACAGCACGAGTAACTACAAAATCATATTTCCTTTTATTTTCTTCTGCTCGTAACTGTTCCCCTTTTATATTTTTCAAGCCTATAGCCTCAGAGATTTCATTTAAAACTCGAATTTTTTTTGCTGTTCCATCTATTGCATGAAACTGAACTTCAGGAAAGTAAATAGCTAATGGAATTGCAGGAAGCCCTCCACCAGTTCCTAAGTCCATAACCTCAGTTCCATCTGTAAATTGAATGAATTTAGCGATGCTCAATGAATGTAAAATATGTCGTTCGTAAATATTGTCAATATCTTTTCGAGAAACCACATTTATCTTTTCATTCCACTCTTTATACAATTCTCCTAAAGCTGAAAATTGCTGGATTTGATTTTCTGATAATTGCTTAAAATATTTTTTAATTATTTCCACTTTGTAGATTTAGTTGTCAGTGCTTTAAGCCCCAAGATAACGATATTAATTACGTAAACTACCTCTAAATAAAATACTTTCCATTTGAGATCATTTTCTTTAAATTTTTGGCTCGGAGCCCAAAATAAAAATACATTAATCAAGCCCATTCCGATTAAGAAGCTACTTCCCAAATAAGGGGCAAAAAACAGAATGCTTATAGCCGATAAATAAAATAAAATCAAAGCCATTGCTATACCTCCTAAAAGAATTTTATGAATGCTTTTATAATGCATTGAAGTAGTTATTTGCCTCTGCTTTTGAGCAAGATACTTAGCATATGTAGTTTCTGC
>CAYOIL010000305.1:0-4699 GCA_964403985.1 uncultured Saprospiraceae bacterium | reverse complement strand
AATTTTATATTTTTCATATTTTTTTCTTTTAGTTGCAGCGAACGGTTACGATAAGTTCCGTCACTTGTAGGCTTTTTAGCCGTTACAAGTTATGGAATCTTCATCGATTGTTAGCTCTCGTGTTTTTTAATCTCACCATTCAATTTAGGATATAATGCGAAGATTTGATTTACAAGTTCAAATGTACCTTTCCCGTGTTGATTGCTAAAAGCATATGTTTTTCCTTCAAATTTGATTAACTCATTATCGGAATTAAACCATCTTGAAGGGTCGTAAGTTTTAATATTTTTGATCTCTAGCTTTTCAAAATCCATTTGACTTTCACATAAAGCATCTACCCATATCCATCTTCTTTTACCCGTTAATTCCATAAGTTCGGTTGGTGATATGTTTGACTTTACACAGTTTACCATCGTAGCAAGCATCGTTTGTCTTTTATTCAAGTTTTGAAAGATGTTGTCATTGATGATTAGATCGAACTTTGAATAATCTCTTTTGCCTTCTCGTCTGGCTTGTCTCTGCTCTGATGCTTTTTCTCGCAATTTTACTTGATAATCCGCTGTTTCTGGAAGTGGTATTATTTGTTGGATATCAAAATACAGGTTTCCGTTATCTTTCTGAGGTCTTATTCGGATGCACTTAATGTCTAAATCTCTTTCAATTAACCATAAAACTGATGTGGTAATTTCTTTATTGAAATCTGCTGAAACTAATATTATCCTTACATCATTAGCAAATTCGTCCTCATTTGGTTCGTCCCATCCAAGAAATTCGAGTATTTCGTCTTCCGCATTGAGTTCGGTATTATTTGTTCTTATTAAATATTTTGATTTAGCCTTTACTGCTTTTTCAAATGTCATATTTGCCACCATAGCGGCATATCTGATAGCTTGAAGTTCCATATGACCACCATCTTCTGTTCTTTTAAGCTCAACCACAACAATATTTGCATCTTTATCTAAGCACAAAATATCAATCCGTCTTCTGCTATCTTCCCAATCTCCAAATTCGCTACTTAAAACCAACAAATCTTTTTCTATTGTCTCTATTGAGTTTATAATAAACCTTTGAAGTTCTCTTGCTTCACTTATTTTCTCATCTGAAAAAGTAGTCTTTTCTAACTTTATAATTCTATCACCTTCAAGTCTATATATTGGCATATTTTTTAAATTTTACATGAGAGCTAACGTATAATGATGTCGATCGTCTCTCTGAGGAACGAAGAGATATGATCTGATATCTATTGTTATGTGTCGGATTTCTTTGTCTTTATATATTTTAGATAATTTTCATCTGCACAATTTAACCAACCTGATGAATAAATATCATACTTGCCATTATTGTATTTAACTCCCATAAATTCACTATTATTCTTCTTGTACTTCAATCGATTATATTCTTCTATTCCTATTTTCCTATGGATTGTTAATTCGTTATTCAAAAACAATATATCGGTGGATTCTTTAATTATGGAATTAATTTCTTCAATCCTTTTTGACTCGATTTCTAATTCCGAATAGGTTTTTAGGTTGTCTAAATATTCAATGGGTAAATTTATTATGTCTCTATTTTCCTGATTAATTAAGTTGCAGCACGAATTCATTTGGCCTTCAATTTTTATCGAATTGTAATCTCTTAACTCTTTAGTCTTGTGGCGAATTTCATCAAATGAATATTTACATTTTCGTTTTTCTTCATCAAATTTGAAATTTCCTTTTGGTAATTCAATTATGTGATCCCAATCTCCAGTTTCGTCATATGTTCTTGCAAATATTTTATCTATTGAATTTTCATATTTTTCACTAAATCTAATGAGAGAAGTCGGTTCATATTTACTCGTATAGCTTATTTGAATTGACTTATTTTTCCAATACTCCTTTATAAATATAGGATAGCCATTGTAAGCTTGATCTAATTGAAATTTCAAAATTTCACTTATTATTTTGATCGGTTTATCAATTCTTTCGTCTGTTCCTTTAAGAAATATTTCAGCATGTACGCTTAGTACGTTTCCCATAACTACTGATTTTTGTATTTATCATACAGATCAAAGAATATCGGAATTTCTTTGTCACTATCTCCTTTTGCCATTATTTCGATCATTTGATACCAGTGATAATTACTATTTCGTTCTTAAGGGAATTCTTTCGCCATTTCATTTCTAATCCAAATCATTAATTTGAAGAAGAAATCTAAAATTCCTGAATCTAACTTATTATGACTTTCACAAATTTGGTAAGCATCAATAAACTTCACCATATCCAATATTCGATTTCCTCGCAAGTACATTGCAGGTCTTTTTCTAAAGTGTGGATTTTCAATTAGTTCAAATATGTCTTTTGGTGTTTCCATTTGTTTTTATCTTCTGACTAACGTTCGCTAAACTGTTGATTATCAATAGTCATTTTCTTCTCCAAATTTACTTTATCTGCACCAAGAATTCAAATTTTCTGAGCGAACGTTAGCAAGGGAAATTAATTTGCCGTGGAAAAATTGATATCTTTTCTGTCAATTTTGGTCGGTCGAATCTGGGGAATGACACATAACGGCATGAGTATATTGCGTCTCTTGTCGGCTTTTGCCGATACAAGATATGCAATTATACTTCTTGTTCTCAGTATATTCTTGTATTGCACAAAAAACCTCGACCTCTTAATTAATAACCATCTATGTGAAATTAAAAAACTCAATAAAGCTACCTTTCTAATAATACCTGTAAAAAGTCAATAATTTACTATATTTAACTAGTTATATTAATATTTTTTTACTAAAAAACTTTAAAATGAAAAATTTTTATCTCGCAATTCTATTTCTAGCAATTGCATTTTCTTGCACTAAAGAAAGCTATGAAGAAACTAAAACAAACCAGTCATTT
This sequence comes from uncultured Saprospiraceae bacterium, assembly GCA_964403985.1. Taxonomy (GTDB): domain Bacteria; phylum Bacteroidota; class Bacteroidia; order Chitinophagales; family Saprospiraceae; genus JAHDFB01. The sequence continues at coordinate 1,824 of CAYOIL010000305.1, read as the reverse complement.
GAAATTAATGGAAATCAAATTGAAGTTAAAAACAATTTTTTGAAATTTGAAGATGATCTTTCATTTTTCAATACGCTTGAAGATTTTTATAATAATAAAGAAATTTATGTAGATTTCTTCGAGCAAAAAAAACCCATTAAAAATTCTTTTTTCGAATATGAACATCACATTCAAATCATAGAGAAAAGCGAATGGGATAATGTTGAAGATATTCTTGATTACATTAAATCCAATGAAACAGGAATTGTCTATGAACAAGAATCTTTTAATAATTTGTTTTACATGGATTACAAAAATATATTTTGCAATCTAGATGGAATAATTCAAATAGGAGATTTCGTTTATAAATACACAAGACAAGGAAGGTATAAAATCGCATCTTCTGACTTTAATTCCAAAAACAATTTTGATGAGAGTTCAGATTTTGAAAATCTAAGACGTTTTATTAAAAGAGAGATAAACAATAGGGATGGTGACTGGGTAGAAAGTTGTACAAGTACGCAATTTCAAAGAAGAATAATAGGAACTCAATGTGCTGATGTTACTTCAAATGACTTCGGAGACTGTCAAGGACCAGCAAATTCCTTAGTTTCATTTGGTTTAGAAGCAGAATTAATCCATCAAAGAAAAAGATGGTATGGGTGGGTAAGATCGAGAGTTGATGAGTTAAGAATCGATACGGATTTTTTACTACAAGGTTCAAATGGTGCTATTATTCATCAGTTTACGGATGTTAGAATTTCTACAAATGCAAGTAAAACTAGTTGGGGTCGCTCTATTTTAATCTGTGTTACGTGTAATCTAAATTATGATATAGAATTTGAAGCAGACTATAGATCGGAAAATAATAATGATATTTTAACGTGTGATACTGTAATTGATTTTGTACCAAATGCTAGTTTATGTCTTTAAAAAGAGCAATACTATTAAATGTAAGTATTTTTATATTCATATTTTCGTTAAAGGCACAATCTTCAAATAAATTGTCGATACAATTTAACTATGGAATAGAGAACCCCTACAATTATAGGCCTTCTAATAACGCTAGTCCATTTTTTGGAGGTTTTGGTATAAAACAACCATTTCGTTTTTTTAGAACAAAAATTACTGGAGTTGGTGTAGTTTATTCTTATAATTTACCTATTCTTAAAGAAAGAGTTTCTGTAAGAGGAGGGATTAATGTTAATTATATGAATCAATATATTGCAGATACCTTAATTTCACCTAAAATGGATCAATTTCTTTATGCAATAAAACATAGAAATATTCATTTAATGACCGAGATTGGTACAAGTATTAGAATCTATAAGGCATTGCACTTTACAGCAGGACTTGAGTTATTCTCGCCAATTGTTAAATGGATAAATTCAGAGCAGGATGATTTTTTGTTCAAAAGTGAGTATAGTGAAAGGTTTTATAGCGGGAATCTCTACTCATCAATAGGAATAGAATTAGAGTTTGATAGATTTAGTATAGGAACCAAGTATCAGAATTCAGGTGAAACTGATCATTGGGTATATGAATCAATTGTAAAAGCTTTCGTAGATTATAAGCTTCAGCGTTGGATAATAAATATTAGATACAATCTTTAAACTCAAAAAGTGTATTTAGGGGAGTCAATATTTGGCTCCCCTTTTTTATTGATTTGACCTACATGTGTAGCGCTTTGAAGGTGCATGTAATCATAACCCTTTGCAACACCGTAATTCATAAATTCAAATTCTCACTTCTATTCAAACTACCGATTGCTTTTTTTTAACTATATCCTAATAAAGGTTGATCGTATTAAAACTAGTGGTCACTTTAATTCAGTTACTGAGAACG
>CAYOIL010000304.1:0-4739 GCA_964403985.1 uncultured Saprospiraceae bacterium | reverse complement strand
GTTGTTATAGAAGCTGCAGCATCAGCTGGAATGGAATCATCTCCTTCGAAATATAATTGAGTAATAAGAGTTGGTTTATTGGGAGGTGTGATTTTATAATGAATATGAGATGGACGAAATTTGTTTCCATTTAAATATTTACCAGGTAAAATTGTTTCAAACAAATAATAACCCTGATCATTGGTTTTTACATAGCCTCTTAAATTGAAACCTTCATTATCATATTCACCTTCATCATTAGCATGCCACACATCAATAATTGTTTCCGGAATAAACTCTGAACAATCTAGATTAAAAACTCTACCACTTATGATAAGCTTAGTTCCATCTTCGTTTTCAGAAACTAATATATTGTTATTAATAAGTGGCGGATTATCTGTGTAAAATGGACCTTCTCCATAATAGTCCAGAGTCGTTGTATCACACTCTATTAGATCAGATTTTTTAACAGATTTAGCTTGCAATGCAGTTTTCCCTACTGTGATGCCTAATCCCGCTAAACCAATGTTTTTAAGAAATATTCTTCTTGCTGATTCTTTCATTTAAAATAATTTGTGATGAATTAAAAAATTAAAACTTTGTACTCCTGTCCAACTATATAACGAATTAGTGGGGAAATAATATTCATATTCCATTGAAATTGAAGTATTCCTAATATTGTATTTTATTCCTACACTTGGGTAAACTCTAGCAAAGCTTACTGAATTCGGAATTTCTTCTTCTATTTTTATTTGTTCATAAGCTGTATTAAATAAATGTCTTTCAATAATGTTGTTCATTATCTGTACATCTCCATTAAGACTTATAAATGATTCAAAACTTCCCATTTTCTTAGCAGCTAAAAAACCCAGACTAACTACATTTGAGGTTCCTAAAACTTCTGTTTCAGCCCAGGTCATCGGTTCGTAAGAACCAGTGTAATCAATATTGTAGTTCGAAAGATTAGACTGTACCAAATGGTTAACAAGTTGATATTGATAAGATGTCCGAACTGAAAATGTTTTATTGAATCCATACTGTAAGCCAATGTTGGGAACCAAGGGCTTTCTAATTGTTAAATCTTGATTATTAGTGAAACTATATTTTGTTCCAGCAAAAAGCATCAAATGATTAATAAAAGTTGAACTAGATTCTATAATAGGTTTTACGGAAGAAATAAATGGATTATTTAAAGTAGAATTCTTCTTGTAGATTAACTCTTTTAATTCAAGTCTTTTGATACATGAATGTTCCACTAATATTGAAGGTGAAATATTAGTTGCAGTTGTGTTATTAATTATAGAATTTTCATCAGGAAAAGGATTCCCATAAGAATACCCATAAGTATCAGTGGCATCAATATGACCCCTTGTTTCTATGTTTAGTAATATAGACTCCTTTTTGATCTTTTTATTCGAATTTTGAGAAGTTGTAAGCTGTTTAGCAGGAAAAGAATTAGTAGTTTCTAATAGCTTTTTGTCTTCATTATAAACTCTACTTTTGTCAGATGTATTTTCATTCGCTTTTATTGTAGCAATAGAACTAGCTGAAGAAGAAGGTTTTTGAGGTGAAACAGTACTTTTTTGTTCGGATACTACTGTATTATTGACAATGTCCTTAGTATTTATTTGAGACTTTTCTTTTGCAAGATTTGATTCATTTCTGGAATATATTGAAGAAATTAAAGTTGTTCCGCTAAGAAGAAATATTAGACTCCCTATAATCCAAAAAGTAAATAATCTTTTTCTTCCCTTAATTTCTTTTTTTACGACTTGCCATTGCTCTGCCTTTGTTGAAAAATTTTGATCAATTGAAAAAGTAGTTTGAAATAATTTATCTATTTGTTGATCATTCATAATTCACCTTTATTAATTGTAGAATATGATTCTTGCTGTTTAATCATAAGTTGGAGTTTTTTACGTGCTTTATGTAAATTGGATTTTACTGTTCCTACTGTAACATCTAGTTTTGTGGCAATTTCAGTATGACTAAATCCATCTAAAACAGATAAGTTAAATGTCAAGCGATACATAGGACTTAAATTATTAATACACTTTGTTAAATATTCTACATCCATTTCCAATGCCGCAGAATTAAAACTATGTTTTGTACTCGTATCCATTTTTCGGATGTTGGAGTTTTTGTAAACTTTTCGATAATGGTCAATCGCACAATTAATTACTATACGTCTTAACCACAAATTAAAAGGTTTATTAACGTCGTATTTATCAAGATTCTTAAACATTTTAATAAAGCCATCATTTGCATTTTCTTCTGCTTCTTGTAAATGCTTTGAATACCTCATAGCAATAGACATAACAAAATTGTAGAAGTAATCGAAAATCTTCTTTTGACTTTTCGAGTTTCCTTGTTTTGCTTTGCTTATATGAAGGTCGAGTTCTTTAATTATATGTTTATTGCTTTTTTAAATGTTCGGTTAGTATAAAAGTCTCATTTTCTTCGATGGATTCGATATTAAAAAACAATTGACTTTCAATTATTTCCGACTCTACAACTAAAGAGTCACCATCAAAGTAGTTTACAGTATATTCTCTGAAAAGCTCTTCACCTCTTGTTAGACTTATTTTATCTTTTTCAACTTCCCAGTCACCAGAACTAAAGTTATAAAAATAGTATTCTTTCAATAAGCCCATAATCACTAATCCATTTGTATTAAATGGAATTTCAGAGTCATCACCATTTACAAACATATCTGTCGTTCTCCATTCTCCTAGCAATTCTTCTCTTTGTATATCGTATTTCTTTGTACAGGAAGTTACTATAAGCAGAATTAAAAGAAGTATAATAGGCTTATGAATGCTTTTTATTTTAAACACGTAAGATTTTGCTATTAGGTTGCCTACTGATAGATTTCTTATTTATTTTTTTCACACCAAAGGCGAAATTGGGCGTTTACCAAAAAATAAAATTGATGAAATTTGCATCAATTGTTTGAGAGTGTCAAATCATCTGTTAGGCTCATTGTTAAACTCTAGACAAATTTTTATTTCAAGTCATGAATCAATATTTTTAGCATTTCTTATTTTTGAAAATGCTTCTTAAATTCCTTGGTTTATTCTTTTCAATTTGTTTGTCAACCATAAGTTTTGGACAGCAAATAGAAGTGAACATAATAATTGTCGATAAAAACACTAAAGCTCCTATTTCTGGCGCACATCTTTTTATAAGTGATGGATCAATAGGTGCAATTACAGACAAGGAAGGTTCTATCAATCTTATCATTCCCTCTAGTGAAACGGAGTCGCTCGTATGTACTCATATCGCTTATAAAACCTTTATTATTGATCAATTCCAATATAAAAGTTTTACCAACAATGCGATTGTTGAAATGGAAAGTAATGGAATAGATATTGAAGAAATTGAATTAGTAGCGAAACGTGGTAAAGCATGGAAAAAGAATTACAAAAAGTTCCAAAAAGCCTTTCTTGGAACTGGAAAATCAGCTTCAAAATGTACTATTTTAAATCCTGAAGTTCTGAGATTTAACGAAGAGAATGGGAGGTTATCAGTTACTGCTATAGACTTAATAGAAGTTAGTAATGATTATTTAATGTATGCAGTTAATTTTTGGTTGCAAGAATTAGTAATTGAAGCCGATGGTTCTACCGAATATCGAGGATTTGGACAATTTCTAAATCGAGAATTATCTCCTAATAAAAGACTTTTAAAACTGCGGGAAAAACAATATAATAATAGCCTATCCCATTTTCTTAGAAGCTTAGTGAAAAGCGAAACGAATGCCGAATTAAAAACATATGGATACGAAATTGCAATTGAAAAATATAGTCTAGGGAGATTTCAATTCATGAACACTCCTATTCCTAATGAGCTAATTTCAATTGATAGTCTGACTGGTTACTTCCAACTCTCCTTTAAAGAGTTTTTAAGTGTTAAGCACTTAAAGCATAAAGTCATTCAATCTTCTGATCAAAGTGTTACAATTTCTGCAAATGAACAACAAAAATTTGGTGACGGAAGAGAACAAGCACAAGGAGTTACAACACAATTTGCCGTTTCAAGATTATTTAAAGTAGAACCATATATTCTTTTTGATAATAGGGGTGTGATAATTAATAAAAAGGCAGTTAAAGAATATGGACTTTGGGCAAATCAACGTCTCGCTACTACTTTGCCAATTGATTACTTACCGTCCCCAAAACAAGATTTAAACCTAAAACCAATTGCGACTGATACTCTACAATTTTTTGTGGATATGCTTAGCTCTGACGAATCGATCAAACAAAAAGCTTTTGACTTTTTAAAAGATAATTGGACTGATAAATTCGCTCCTCCTTTAATTGAAATTTTAAGGTTTTCCAAAGACCCTTGGCAAATCAAAGCTATAGAAACCTTATTATCTGAAAATACTAAAATAAGGTCTACAGATTACTTTCAAGCAAGTCAAGATTTGTGGAAAAACCCTTCTTTATCTAGTAAATATTATGCCGACTTTAAAGGTTTGATTTATCAACCCATAGATCCTTTATTTTATAATTATTTCCATGATAGAAATAAACAATCTTTGATTCGCTTTGATGAAATCTTATGGGGAGGAGTCACACAAGACGGAATCCCACCTTTACGAAACCCTAAAATGATTAACAGCCAAGATGCTGATTTTATGGGCCCAGATGATATAGTTTTTGGTCTTTTGATTAACGGTGAGGCACGAGCTTATCCAAAGCGAATTTTAGCTTGGCATGAGTTTTTTACAGACAATATTCAAGATACACCTGTAG
>CAYOIL010000303.1:0-4758 GCA_964403985.1 uncultured Saprospiraceae bacterium | reverse complement strand
CGTTCCTTAAACAATTCATATTTAATGGAAGGAGAAAGCGCTTCATTCTTATATCTTTTTAGAAGCGCATTGTAATCTATTTCATTTTGAGTATTTAAAAATTGTTCTCTCCATTTTGACCAAAACTCTTTACTTGTTCCTGTAGTTGCATACTTACCCTCATTTCCAGCAATGGAAATTAATATGGAAGAATATACATACAATGCCCGAATGCCACCTTTTGAAAAATTTCGAATATGCTGTTCAATCCCTAATTCAACTGGAGTCTTGGTGCCTTTTAATGCAGAAGACTTACATTCGATGATTACACTTGGAATTCCATTTATATACAATACTACATCGGGTCTAAAGGTTTCTGCTCGACCTGTTCTTGTCACTGGCAATTCTTCGGTGACATGAAAACTATTATTCTCCCAATTTTTCCAGTCAATGTATTGAAGCGTATGACTCTTTTTATCTCCATCTATATTTTGCTCAAAAGATTTTCCTAGGGTCACTAAATCATAAAAGGCGGCATTTGCATTTAAGAAGCCATCGTGAAGCGGCAAATCTTTGATAGCTTGAATTGCCGCATTAATATTTGATCTAGAAAATTGATAGGCATCTCCTTTTCGGTAGATGGTGTTAATTTTTTTTAATTGCTCTTTCAATACTTCTTCAAAAAGTACTGCAGAAAGTTTACCTCCTCTCAGTTGTTCTGCTTTTGATGGAGGAACATAAGTGTAGCCCATATTGACCAATAGCTGAATCGCTGGAATTTGGGATACATGATCTTCTAAAAAGGATGGCGTTTTCATTTTATTTGAACTTTTTGTAAGTAATTTTCATTTGTAAAATACCAAGGTTTTGGATTTTATTTAAAATACATTACCTTTGCATTGCTCATCCTACCATATTAGGAGGACAGAGTTTCGAGGCTCGATACATCAAGATATGTACCGAGCCTTGCGGTTTTAATGCAATTCTGGTAGTTTTTTCTTTAACTTTTTCTTCATTTGTTTTAATCCATATTTCTTATTTAAATGGTAAGCCGTCAATAAATAATAATCTTGTCCAGATTTTTGAGGTTCTAAAACAACAACGTACTTCTTCTTAGGATTAAGAATGTATGTTGTTATTACATCCTTCCTCTTTCGAATATCTCTTTCGTTAACACTAAAGCAAACCAGCCCTTCTACATTTATTTCTGTATGTTGTCTTAACCAATGAAGCCGGACTGATCTATCTCGCTCAAAAATTCTGCGGGAAAATAATACTCCATCTTCTTCCACATCAACCTGCTCTGTAATTAAATGCCTAAAGACTCTATCCAAATTTAATACTCCATCTATTTTAGTTGGCCTTATCTGTTTTCCATTAAATGTAAACGACTCATTATTTGTCACATCTCTTTCAAAAATCGCCTTCAACGAATTGTCCCTAATACGTTCATTTAAATGGTCGATTTCTAGCAGATCAGGATATACTTTAGTTAAATTTAGAGGCATTACTTCAGATCTATAAAAAATAAATTAAACTTATCTTCCATTTTTGGAGTAGACCTTTCTAAATCTATCTCCGTATGAGATTCAATCTTTTCAATCAACTTATTCTTAGCAATAACTTTGTTGAGTCCTCTCAAATGGTAATTAATAGCTCCTATTAAAAGATCGGCTATTTGTAATAAATAACTTTCATAAGATTTAATAAATTGAATATTTCTTATTTGGCTGGAATGCCTTAATATCTCCGACAACTTTTTTAATTTATACTGACTGTTCGTATCCTTTATATCTAAATATATATTGTAGAAAAAGTCTTCTTTCATTTTATGATGTAATAATTGATAATACATTCTATAATAGAAATCCTGATAACTAAATTCTTCCCGCTCTTCATCAATTTGTTCTTTCCTAATGATCACTGATCGGAACTGTAAATCCGTTGCAAAAAAATAGTCTACTACATCGGCATAAAATTGATATTGAGATTTTGATACATTGGACCATTTTATTTCTCCTTTAAACTTATGTTTTTCTCTAAGCAATTTAATATACTTCTTATGTTGCTTGATTTGTGGATAGGCTACTGAGACATACCCTATCAACATAAATGGATGACCATCCTCTAACAAGTGTGTGCTTTCATCGCAATAAAAATTAAAGGTTTTACTCATCAATTAAAATTTAAATTTTTCAAAAACTTCTAATTGTGCCACGAGCTGTGGCACAATTTCATTGCCTTGATTATCAGTATTTTGCAATTGCGCAACAGGCTGTTGCACAATTGCTTGATCTTTATTTTTTGGAACTTCAATTTGTGCAGCACCCTGCTGCACCATTTGCGCTAAAGGCCATTCCGCAGCAAAACGCATCATATATTGCAGGTTCCGTTTACTCAAACCCTTCATCTTTGGAAAACTACTTTTCAAATCTTTGGCCAATTGATCCACTACCTTTGCTCCCCATCCCTGACGCTTTGTTTCAGTATTCAAATAATACCCGATATGCCAATAGGTAAACAAGAGCTGACTATTTACATATCGAGCCGTTTGATGCTGGGCTATTTGGATACGGGCTTTTATGGAAGTCAGTAAAGACACATATCCTTTATCTTTAATCAATGGCAATTCCTTACTCATACCTGCACTCGTTTTTGTCCAGTAAGTAATTGTTGCATAAGGCCTTTCTTTTGAGTTTGAAGTTTTTGTAATAAGTTATTAGTTTCTTGAATTTATTTGCTTGCATTAATTAGTACTCTAGAAATTTCTACTTGCTCATTTAGTGAAGGAAGATTAATTTTAATATGCTTGAATAAATAATACCATAGATAAATTCTAACACCTCCTTCACCATATCTCTGAATTTTGAATTTAAACTCATGAGTTTCTAATAAAAATTCTAAATATGAGTCCAGTAAATTATTCTTTGTACTAAAACAAACATATAATGAACTGATAATTCCAATTTCATTATTGAATAATGCAATTGATCCTACATTGATTCTAGCAGGATTATATGCAAATTCATTTTTTCTAATTATTTTATAATTTTTTAAATCTTTTCCGGCAACTTGATGGGCGAACATATCACTCTGAAGAATAAAGCCTCTATCATTTGTTACAGAATATACACTAGCATTAACAAGAGATTTATTCCTATTACTAAAATTAGTAGTTAGTTCCTCCATGGTAACCTCCTCCCATTCGCCACTAAACCCAGGCAATCGTTTCTTCCCAGTCAACAACTGCTGCATCAATCCTTTTTTGCGGACTTCTAATTTTTCAATGAGTGCTTGGGTGGTTTCGATGGCTTTATCCCAGGTGGAGAGGATTTCGGCGATTTTTTTTTGTTCGGGGAGTGGGGGGAGGGGGATTTTGATTTTCGAAAAATTACCTTTTGAAATACCAAGAACAGAAATTCCAGTAGCAATTCTATATAGCTCTTTCTTTACTTTAGTATGTTCCAATATATACGTTCGATAACCATCGACAGTACTATTATTTTTATCTCTTAAAGCAAATGTGTGCAATCCAGAAGTAACTTTAAGTGTTTTAAGATTTGAAATTTCGACAGATGATCCAATGCCTTCATAATCTTCTGAAGCATCAGCAAGAATTAAATCTCCATCTTTAAGAAATTGATATTTTTCTTTTGGATTAATTATAATTGGAATTAATTGAATATTTCTTTCAATGTCAAGTATTTGGTAATCAAAAGTTGAATGAATATCTCCGTAATGAATATTAAATATTCTATCCGAATTTCCACCCCTTAAAAGTGCTGATCTTGAGTAAGAATAAGTTTTAAGAAAATTAAAAACTTCAAGAATTGATTTTACTTCCCAATCTTCTGGTATCCAACCCAAATTAGATTTAATATTATCTTTTTTTATTTCGTTTATTAAATTCATATTAAAATCCTAATTCCTTTAAATAAGCATCCATTTTATTTTCAATTGAAGACAATTGCACTTTTAAATCATTTATCTCTTTTTGAGTTACAGCAATATCAATTACCTCTTCCTCCTCAAACGTATCTACATATCTAGGAATATTTAAGTTAAAATCATTTTCAATAATTTCTTCTTTACCCGCTACATAAGAATACTTATCTTGAAACTCCCAAGCTTTATAAGTTTGAAATATTTTAGCAATGTTTTCATCCGTTAATTTATTCTGATTTTTCCCACTATCGAATTCATTACTCGCGTCAATAAATAATACTTCCTCTGTAGTTTTATTTTTATCAAAAATCAAAATGGTGGCTGGAATTCCCGTTCCAAAGAATAAATTCGCTGGTAAACCAATCACTGCTTTTAGTAAATTTTCTTCGATCAGTTGTTTTCGAATCTTCCCTTCGCTAGATCCTCGAAAAAGTACGCCATGTGGTAAAATTACTCCAGCTCTTCCATGTTCATTCAAGGTTTCTATCATATGTGTAATGAAGGCATAATCTCCTTTACTTTTTGGAGGAACGCCTCGATGAAAACGATTATATCGATCTGCACTGGCTTCTGGTGCTCCCCATTTATCTAAGGAAAAAGGAGGATTGGCAATAACTACATCAAATTTCATTAAGGCATCTCCTTCTCTTAGTTGTGGATTATTGATGGTGTCTCCCCATTCTATTTGTGCATTATCCATTTCGTGTAGGAACATATTCATTCGAGCTAATGCCCAAGTGCTCCCGTTGACTTCTTGTCCATAAAGAGAGACGTTCTTACTGCCGACTTCTTTTGCGGCCTTAAGCAAAAGTGATCCAGAACCACAAGTTGGGT
>CAYOIL010000302.1:0-4765 GCA_964403985.1 uncultured Saprospiraceae bacterium | reverse complement strand
ATAATTTTCAGGATAAGAAGGGTGTAATTCATCTAAGTATCGCCCTACCCAACCAGTGGATATATATTCATCAGCATCACTTGCAGTATTCCAAATATCTACTGACCTGAAATGCGATCGATTTTGATTAGGATATGCTACACCCTGGACAATTTGTAATTGATTGTTAGTATACAAATCTGCAAAGCCTTGCATCCGCGAGTGAAAAGCATTATCTCCTTCTATATTAATTAAATTATTTTCGGGTAAAACAACATGTGGTCTTATGTCTGTTAAAATATCATAGGAATTCATTGGAATTAATGTGTTTAAACCATCATTACCTCCATTTAAGAAAATTAGTACCAATATTTTTTCATTATCTACATTGATGAAATCAAATAACTTGGATCCTTTTATTGATGAAACTCCCAATCCACCTAGCATTATTGGCATTGAAACTAGTGAACCTCTTTTTAAAAAATCTCTTCTTTTCATTGTTATTGTTTTAAATCCTTTCGGTAAGGCATTTGGAAATTAGCATAATTGATATTCGGGCAAGTAACACATGTTTACAAATAATGTAACCAGCTTAACTTCTATTATTGCTTTTAGAGCCGCATTATCTGGATCTGCTTGATAATTAGCATAGGCCTCAGACCAATCGGATTCAGCCAACCCTTGAAGTACGACATCTTTCAAAAAGTCATGTTGACCGTCAGTTAATTCATAAGTGAAAATTACGGCAGAAACATCATCAATTATAGAATTAAGATCAACAGGATTACTAGCCCATTTTACTATTTCAAATGGATCAATTCGAACCGTTTTATCGCCTACTTCTAATCCATTGACCCATAATAGATCTATTATTGTTTTTCGAACTGGTAAAGTAGAAGAATTCAACCAAATTCTATAATAAGCAGGTTCTTGATAAAATGGCTTCCAACCTGCAACAGACGGAGCGTTATAAATATTCATTTGCATTAATGCAGGGCTAAATGTAAATACACCATTTAGGGCATATTTTGTTGCAAGATCCGTAGTGGTCGTATCAAATTCGAACAATGACATAGTGTGTAATAAGTAGTCAAAAGGGTTTCGAATCATTACACCCCAATTACATGATTCAAAGAAATGTTCACTTCCTAATAAGGTCCTAATTGCTTGTTCAACGACATAATCATTATCTCTGATAATTTGAGCTAAGGGTAGAATTACAGATATTTCAACTTCTGCTGTTATCTTGTAATAAACAAACCATCTGTATAATTTCCGTGCTAAATGTAATGCTACATCATCTGATTCGAATATAACATCTATAAGATTTGCATATTCTTGATCACCTGCATTAGTAATTACTGCATTATTAAAATGATAGGATAATTGCTTGTCTGTTGTATCATGCTTGTTTTCAGTAAATTCTACTCCAGGTTGAATTCCAACTTGATTCAAGTGTCCAAGATCTTTCCATCCAGTTAAAACTTTTGCAATTTCACTAACGTCAAGTTCTGTAAAAGTAGAATAATCTCCATCTCCTATTAAATCTCCTTTCCCTACTGTAAATAATTCCAATAATTCCCTAGCATAATTCTCATTAGGCTGTTGTTTTGTATTTTGATTTCCATTTAAAAACCTAAGCATAGACATATCGATTGTCATTTCCTTGGTAAGTTGTTTGAAATCGCCTAAAGCATAATCTCTTAAAAGTTTATAGTTCTTGTAAACAAATCTTCCATCATTTACATCCTTTATAACAAAATGGTTATGCCAAAATAAAGCCATTTTTTCCTGAATCGAAATTCCATGAGATACCATTTGTTCGCCTATCCATGAGGCTAAAGATTTGTTTCTATAATTATTTAGTCCGGGTAGTTGCAAGTAACCAGCATCAACCCATGACTCTCCTATTGCTACAAATGGATCGACTTCATTATCAGGATTTAAAGGAAGTGTTTCAGGTTCGTTGATAGTAAAAATAGAATCGAGCGTAGCATTTAACCCATTAGAAACCGATTGATCAATGTCACTTTTTTTTAAATACATTGAAGATCTCTTTAACAAATGACTTGCATGGCTAAATGTCCATTCTCCGGAGTAAGGCGCTAGGCTCATATAGTGGATTTTTTGAGTTTATACATTAACGAACAATACTTTGACTTCGTATAATATTAAAAGTTTAAAACACATGGAAAAATATTTCATCTTATTTATCATGGAAGTTACATATATAAAATTAAACTAATTTATGAATAAGGGTGTGTTTCATTTATTAATGGTGGAATTTCTGTCATATGGTTGCTTAACAAATAATATAAAAATATATAGTTCTTGTTTTTTTGGGCTCGAGCCCAAAAAAATTAAAAGAAAAAATTATCCAATTAACAAAGATGAAGTATAAATACCCTTAAATTTTCACGTAGTTATACATGTAAAATAAAGAGAAGCTTACATCTATATTTGGAAAGTAATAAAAAAATAAAAAATGACTTTTTTATCAAAAAATTTAACTGAAATTACTTCTGAATCTTCTAAAGCTCAAAAATTCATAAATATGGAAATTGAGCGCATTAAAGGTCCATTCGATATGTACAAAAATCGATTTGACTTAAAAGTAAGGCAAGAATTTTTAAGTCAAGAAATCACAGATGAAAAAGAAATAGCATTCGGGCAGCTTATTAAATCTGAATATTTAACTGAAATAAATTTAGAGCAGTCAGAAGAAATGCTTCAGGCTGTCATGACAACTGCCAATTCCAATCTTTCACCAGAAATTAAAAAGCTAGACTTTAATGGAACAAACAAGGAGACTTATTCTCAAATTTTAAATATTATCGCTGAAACTGCAAAGGCTTCATATGAAGATAGTATGAAAATGTCATATTCAAATTACCGACTTAGTTGTGGCATATACATGTTTGTTTTTGCTTCATCATTAATCGGAAGAAATTATAGCTTATTTAAAGATGAGGATGTAAGTACAACTCTTATTTATTGTAGTATCATGCAATCGATTCAAGGAGTTAAATATGAAGCTTATGATGAGGCAATACTTATTGATTTAAACTCTATAAAAAAGTTAAAAGAGATTCAAGCAAGAATAATTCACAAACTCGCTATTGACAAAATTATGTTAGGAGAATGGCAAAGACTAGATAATTCATATTCTGATATAGCAGAAAAAATAAAAGATAGGATTAAAAGTATAGGTGATTTGCCAGAGAATGCCTCTGAATTAACTAAAGTATCAAAAGAATTTCATGACCTTGCGGTCGCTGCTGTACCGATATTAAAGGATAAAAAAGAAATATTTAAAACCTCTTATAAACGAACCAAATCTAGACTAGCAACTGGGTATTTTTAACAATTTAACTTACTTATCATGATTCATTTTTCTCCAGAAATATCTATGCTTCAAAAACACTCACCTCATTATAAAAAAGTAATAACTGATGAAGCAAACAGTTTTAAGAATTCCGACGCAATTGTAAACAATGAAAACCAAAGTAAGACGACATTAGTAGACATGAATTTAGTGGATGCAGAGTTAATTCTTACAAATGAGATACTAGTAATAACTTTGAAAAACGAAATTGTTGATGAATTCATAAAATCTATTGTTAATTCTTATGATTTCCTTTCTGGCAAACATCTAACTATAGATGAAAAACAAACAGTTTTATCCTTAATTTACGAAGTAGTAGACAAATTTATGGCTACAAAAAATGAGAGAACAGAAAGCAAGTTAAGAATCAATCCTATTTCTAATTCTAAATATCTCTTGTTGAATATTTTCACTAGAACAAAAGAAATATCATTTAAATCAATTCTTAAAAAGAAGAAGGAACATTTCGCTGAATATTTTATTAGGTGGGATATTTATGAAAGTAAATCATTCGAGCAACAAAGTGAAAATTTTACAAATAATACGGAAATGTTCAAAGAAATAAATGAATTGCAAAAAAAATCCCTATTCCTTAGTGAACAACTTGAAAAAGGAAAAATTACAATTGAGAATTGGATGAAGTTAAATGAAGAAAATAATAATGCAATAGATGATTTACAAGCGAAATTAAACAATAATAATAATATTTAAGAGAACAGCAATTTCAGTATTACTTGTAATATTAATTTAAATCTAAAATAATTTTTACTCCGTATAAAGACAAGTATAATTACCTGAAATAGAAGCCGCAATTATACTCTTTCAAAGAGAAACAACATATACTAATTTTACATTGTATCGATACACTCCCCTTAATTAAGGCGTATTCCGAAAAGCCTAAAAAGAGTAGGAATAAAAAATTAAACCAAAAAATCATGGGATGTATAACTCCATCAGTGCAGGATGCTGCAGACAAATCAAAAAAAGCTCAAAAAGCAATTGATGATCTACACAATTCTATTGTTGCTAATTCAGCAACATATAAATCTAAATTTGATTCATTAGTAAGTTCTCACTTAGCTGATGCTAGAATAACAGATGGCACTCCAATAGGTTATCAAGAAAATATTAAGACTGAATTTGCTAGCCAATTTAGTTTGGACAAAATAGCAGGTGTTATTACTAGTGCATTAGATGCATTAAAAGCTGCTAAAGATCCTACAGTTGCGGAGCCAGCTATTAGCCCAAATGCCATAGGCGCATATAAGACACTTGTTAATACAGTGGCAGAAGCGGCTAAATCATCTTCAAGTACTGCTTCAAGTTTATCTTTTTCAATGAATAGATTAACTCCAGGAATTTATGTGTTTTTGTATTCCTTTTCAGAAAACATTAAAGACA
>CAYOIL010000301.1:0-4770 GCA_964403985.1 uncultured Saprospiraceae bacterium | reverse complement strand
ATCTTTTACAAATGCAACAAGACTATTTGTTGTCCCTAGATCAATCCCTACAATTATAGATTCATCTTTCTTTATTTCGCCGTCTTTTATATTTATACTTATTTTCGCCATCGTATATTTTTCTATTCGCAAAGGTAAGGTAGTGTAAACTTATTTATTGCCTTTAAGTTCAATTAACATGCAAAGCATTTTAACTTCCAAAGTAAATCGCCTATTCTTCATATTGGGTGGATTTTTTATTGCTAATGCAATAATTGCCGAATTAATAGGGAGTAAGTTATTTTCGGTTGAGCGTGTGCTTGGCCTTCAACCTTTTAGCTGGACAATTTTAGGTGTTGAAAATATAGGATTAACTATGACTGCTGGGGTAATTATATGGCCAGTCGTTTTCATAATGACCGACATTATAAATGAATATTTTGGTAAAAGAGGAGTCCGGTTTTTGAGCTATTTAACAGTAGGACTAATAGTCTTTTCATTTGTAGCTATTTACATAGCAATTCATGCTGCTCCTGATTTATGGTGGCAAGATGTAAGTGGTGGATTGGGCTCAGGGCCCAAAATCGATAATATGCAAAGTGCTTTCTCAAAGGTGTTTGGTCAAGGATTGTGGATAATTTTCGGCTCCGTTGTAGCATTTTTAATAGGACAATTTCTAGATGTTAGTGTTTTTCATGCTATAAAAAAGCGAACAGGTGACAAAATGGTTTGGTTAAGAGCAACAGGGTCTACAATTGTTTCTCAATTTATCGATAGTTTTATTGTCCTTATTATTGCCTTTTATATCGGTGGAGATTGGGATTTAGTAAAAGTATTGGCAATCGGAATTGTAAATTTTATATATAAATTTGGTGTTGCCGTAATATTAACACCTTTTATATATTTGGGGCATTTTGTGATAGATCGATATTTAGGGAAAGATTTATCTGATAAACTTAAACTTGAAGCTACTAAAATATGAATCAAATTACGGACAGTGTAATAATGGTAAGACCTGTAAATTTTGGGTTTAACCCAGAAACGGCAAAAGATAATGCATTTCAATCGGAAATTTCTGGGCTAAATGCCCAAAATAGTCAAGATCAAGCACTTAATGAATTCGATGCTTTTGTTGATTTATTGTTATCAAATGGAATAAAAGTAGATGTTGTTCAAGATCAAATAGAACCACATACTCCAGATTCTATTTTTCCAAATAATTGGTTTACGACTCATGAAGATGGAGTAGTTATTACTTACCCTATGTTTTCTCCATTACGAAGAAATGAAAGAAGAGAAGACATTCTTGATGATTTAATGAAAGGAGTAAAAGGTTCAAAAAGATATGGATTCGAGTATTATGAAGATTCTGAAAAGTATTTAGAAGGTACAGGTTCAATGATTCTGGATAGAACCAATAAAGTAGTTTATGCTTGTCTTAGTGATAGGACTCATGTCGAAATTCTTGAAAAGTTTACAGTCTTACGAGCATATGAAAAGGTGTTTTTCTATTCTACGGATAAAACAGGTGTACCTGTGTATCATACGAATGTTATGATGACATTAGGGGAAGGTTTTGTTTTGATTTGTATGGAAAGTATTAAAGATGAATTAGAGAAAAAAGCACTTGTAAAAAAACTAAAAGAAACGAATAAAGAGATTATAGAGATTTCTATGGATCAAATGCATCAATTTGCTGGAAATATGATCCAATTAAAAAATACTTCTGGTAAACGTTTTGTAGTCATGTCTCTTCAAGCCAAAGAATCTCTTAATAGTGATCAGATTGCAGCTTTAGAAAGTCATGGTACAATTTTAAGTCCCGATCTTAGGACAATCGAAACTTTAGGTGGAGGAAGTGCGAGATGTATGATTGCTGAAAACTTTCTTATTAGGACATAGTTTGATTCTTACATTTTAAGTACTTATTAACATAATCGGCAGTAGCTAGATGAGCTTAAACATCTGAAGGTTAGATGTTTGTGTCCTATACAATTGAGATATCCACAACGAATTAACATTTTGTTAATATAAATTTTTCATATATGTATTTATTAGTAGTAGTTTTGCACAAATTAAACTATTTATAAGATGAAAAAATTTCTACTATTATTGGCTTTAGCGTTTTTTTCGCTTTCGCTTTTTGCACAAACAACTTATACCGGAAAAGTTGTAGATGGTGATTCAGGAGATCCCTTAATTGGAGCATCAGTATTGATTAAAGGTTCTACTATTGGTACAGTAACCGATGTGGATGGTTCTTTTACATTAATTGATGGACGAAGCTCAAGTAAAGGACAACTAGAAGTGACATATTTAGGCTATCAAACGATGCTTATTCCGTTATCAGGAGTAACAGACTTAGGAATGATTAACATTACACAAGGTCTTTCGGGATTAGCAGAAGTAGTTGTTACGGGAACAATGGATATTGTTCAAGATAGACGAACACCAGTTGCAGTTTCAACTATTACGACAGCTGAAATTAGAGCTAAAAGTGGAAATGTTGAGTTTCCTGAATTAATGAAGAGTACACCTTCAATCTATGTTGCTAATCAAGCAGGTGGATTTGGTGATAGTCAAATTTATACAAGAGGTTTTGATCAGACGAATACAGCATTTTTGTTAAATGGACAACCGATTAACGGAATGGAAGATGGAAGAATGTATTGGTCAAACTGGTCAGGAATGTCTGATATTGCAAATGCTATTCAAGTACAAAGAGGATTAGGTTCTTCTAAGTTAGCTATTTCTTCTGTAGGAGGGACTACTAATATCATAATGAAGTCTACGGATTTACAACAAGGTGGTACTGCAAGTTTGATGTATGGTAATAACAATTACTTAAAGGCAACAGCAAGTTACAACACAGGGATGATAAATGATAAGTTTGGTTTTTCGTTTTTAGTTACGCACTGGCAAGGAATTGGATGGGCAGATGGAACTAGAGGTCAAGGTCAGAATTATTTCTTTTCTGCAGGCTATAAGCCAAGTCCGAAGCATAACATTAATTTTTTAATTACAGGTGCTCCTCAATGGCATGATCAAAACTTTTCAAAAAGTATCTCGAGTCATTTTAGAGGAGATGACGACGAAATAGATTTAAGATTCAATAATAACTGGGGGACATTTAGTAGAGCTGTTGGTGATTTCGAAGAGGGAGAATACTACAGTTTAAGAAGAAACTATTACCACAAACCAGTTGCTAACTTAAACTGGGAGTACACGATAAATAATTCATCTAAATTTTCAACAGTAGCATATGCTTCTTGGGGAAGAGGTGGAGGATCTGGAAACATTGGAAGTAGTGCAAACAGATTTTACGATGATGATGGTCAGCTTGATTGGTCAAGTATATATGAAGCAAATGCAGCTGATGCGGGTGAAGAAGAATGGGTAATAAGAAATTCAGTAAATAATCATGCTTGGTATGGTATGGTTAATACATATGAAACTAAAATTGGTCAAGCCTTATCTTTAAGTGTAGGAGCTGATTTGAGAACATATTATGGAGATCACTTTAGAGAATTGAGAGATTTAATGGGAGCGCCATCATATACGCAAGGAGCAAATGCTAGATTTGGAGAAAGAGAGGTTACCACTACTTTTTCAGCTAATCCTTGGTCAGCAGTTACAAATTTTGCTGATCAAGAAGATCAAATAGCATACTCAAATAGTGAAAGAATTAGCTATGGTGGACTTTTTGGTCAAGTAGAATATAATAAAGGTCCAGTTTCAGTTTTCGTACAAGGTGCAGTTTCAAATCAAAATCACGTTAGATTTGAAAAATTTAATGAGACAGAAGCTACTGAAGCAAGTGAAGCAGTTAATAACTTAGGATATAATGCAAAAACTGGTCTTAGTTATTCTTTCAATCAAAATCATACTGTTTTTGCTAATACGGGATACTATCAAAGACAACCTTTTCATGATAATATTTATTTGAATTTCAGTAATTTCGTAAATCCAGTGACAGTTCCTGAGAAGGTATTTGGAATAGAAGGTGGATATAAGTTCAGTAATAAGAACTTTGCTTTAAACTTTAATGTATACTCAACATCTTGGAGAGATAGAGCTACTACTAGAACATTATTTATTGGTGACGCTTTACCAAGTGGAGATACGTTAACAACTGAAGGTTTCAGAAATACATTGCAAAATCAATTACACTCTGGTGTAGAATTAGATTTTACATATAGAATTACTAGAAATGTAAAACTTAAAGGTTTTGCATCTGTAGGTAACTGGAATTATGCTGGAACTTTAAGCAGTCAGTACTATGATGAAGACAGAAATTTATTAGAAGAAGTTGATGGTGATGATGTAGACGGTGTAAAAGTAGGAGGAGCGGCTCAAACTACTTTTGGAATAGGTTTAGATTGGAGAATTATTAAAGGTTTAAAGCTAGATGTTGATTATAACTATTATGATAGACTGCACTCCATAATTAGTGCAAGTTCTGAAGTACTTGAATTGCCAGCATTTGGAATTATGGATTTAGGATTATCATATAATATTCCTTTATCTTCTGGACAATTTGTTACATTAAGAGGAAGTCTATACAATGCTTTAGGAGCAGTTTATATATCAAGATCTTTTACAGCAATTGCACCTTCAGATGTTGCGGGTGAAAACTTTATGGGAGTAAATAGAGGTAATGTTGTAACTTTTGGAAAAACTCAAACATGGAATTTATCTGCTAAGATGTCATTCTAGTTTTAGTTTTTGAAAAAAACTAAAAAGAGGCTGTCTCATAAGTAGGCAGTCTTTTTTTTTGTTTAATTGTGACAT
>CAYOIL010000300.1:0-4777 GCA_964403985.1 uncultured Saprospiraceae bacterium | reverse complement strand
GGTAATCTTCAAATCCTATATTGAGGAGTTCACTTTCATCTTCCACTCTGTATAGATCCATATGGTAAATTCTAGAACTTGATTTTGTTTCATATTCATTTACTAACGAAAATGTAGGACTAGATATATCGTCTATTGATTCTAATGCACCGCATAAAGCTTTGACAAAGGTCGTTTTACCCGCACCTAGGTCGCCTTCAAGAGTGAAAATCTTATACTCATGAAAGGTCGAGATTACTTTGGACGCAAGTCCTAAAATATCCGATTCTTTAAATATAAAAGCATGCATGAAAATTCCTAAAAAGGTAAATCGTCCAAGTTTCCAGTTTGTGTTTCTGGTTGACTTACATTAGCAAAAGGATCTTCAGTTGGGAAATCCGTTTGATTAACTGGAGATTCTGGAATTGCAGCTGCTTGATTACTAGAAATAGATTCTACTTTCCAAGCATTCAGATTAGTAAAATACTTGCCATTCCATTCTCTTCCTCTCAGGTCAAAGTAAACCTTAAGTTCATCTCCTTCTTTGTAAGCATCGACAATGCTACATCTATCTTGAGTTAATTGAAATTTAATCATTTGAGGATATCTGTCGTCTACAGACTCAATAACAAAATCTCGAGCTTGAAAACTATCCGTTTTTGATTCTATATCAAATATCTTAACAACTTTTCCTGCAATTTCGAATGACATATCAGTATTTTTATTATGTGAAGTTTGCAAATATATAACATTGTGACATTACGAGGAATTATGAAATAAGAAAAATCTTATAAGAGGAAAGAAATATGGATGTTTTATGATAAAAAGAAGCTTTAAAATACTAAACTTTACTACTTTAGTAAAGTAAAATACATTAGTTTCATAAATTTGGAAACTTTATGATTATATTTAAATCATGTACGTAACTGAAATTAAGTTGAACAAAAGGTTTGAGATAGAAATATCACGGCTAAGCATAAATGACTTTAAATTAATTTCAAAGAGAGAATTCTTTTTTAATTGGAAACATGAAAAGAATTATGAAGTATATAAACAAAAGATAATCGGTCAATCTGAAATTCTAGGTCTTGTTTCTTTGGAAACAATCCCAGATGAATGGAGAATTCATATAAGATTGTTGTCCGTATCTTCATTAAATAAAGGAAAGAATAAAGTTTATAGTAGGGTGGTAGGGAATTTTTTAACTTTTATAGGTAAAATAGCAATAAAGGAGTTTGCAGAATTGGCATGTGTTTCCTTAAAGCCTAAAGGTGCCATTGCTCAACATTATATTGATAATTATGGCATGAATATTACAGGAGCAAGTTTAAGTTTAGAATTAGTAGAAATAATGGATTTAATAGAAAAATTTGATAATGGCAAAAACTAGAAAAATAAGAAATCCAGAATTTGGAGTTGATTCGAGATATAAAAATCTTGATTCAAAATTGTTGGAAGGTAAAATATTAATGGAAGCTAGATTGGAAAGGCTAAATCGTCTTTCTAGGCATCAAATAGTTAAAGCTAGGTTACTTCAATTAAAGTTAAGAATGGAAGAATACTTACAAAATGAAGAATATAGTAATTACAGCTTCTTTACTAGTTTTTTAACTGACTACATAGATACAATTTATGAAAAACGAACTCTATTTGCAGAAGATATGAAAATCACACCTGTCAGTTTAAGTCAAATACTAAATAATCACAGAGACCCTAATGAAGAATTCTTGCTTAAACTTTTACAACATTCTGAATTAACTTTTAAGAAGTTTTTTGATTTTCCGAAAGAAATATGGTTTAAAGTATATTATTACGAAAAAATACATGATACTATAGAAAATCATAAAAGGTGCAGAACCGAAGTTAAAAATCGAGTAAGAATTAAGAATGCAGCTCTTCAATAGAGAATAGGCATTAAAGGACTGTTATCTCTTTTCGATACGAACTTTCATTTCCTCTATCATCCATAACTTTCAATACGAAATCAAGTTTTCCACTTGGCCAGTGTTCATCGACTTTTGTAGATATAGTTTTACTTTTTAAATCGTAATTAAACAAAACCCATTGACCATTTACCTTGGCACTATATTCTAATTCTTTAGCACTTGCTTTACTTTCCATTGTATCAGATATTTTGAAACTAATAGAACTACCTTTTTTTAATTGGGAAGGAAAGCTATTTGCCGTAATTGAAGGTGGGATAGTATCCAAAAGTATGACATACGAACCTAGTTTATTGATAGTAGAGTACAAGTATTCACCTTTCCATTCGCCACCGAAATTTTCATATTTATTATCTCTACATGCTGCAATAGCATATTTATCTAAAAAAGTAGAATCTATAGCACTTGGCCGAATAAGTAACTCATATGTTCCATGGATTGCTTCATTCTCATTACCTAGATGAACTACATCACTTGCATAATTTTTCTCTTTTTCAGCTGCCGTTAAAACGTTCATATAAATCGTTTCGTAAAAACTTTCTTGTGGGAATTTCACGATAAAATTACCTTGATTGATAATATTCACTTGACTATGTTCCAATTTATAATTGAAAGCAATAGGTTCGTAATTTTCCATATTTTTGGCTCGAGCCAAAAGAAAAGTTACTACGCTTTTATTCCCGTCAAAATCTGCTAATTCCACATGAATTTTTCTAGGTTGATTTGCATATAATTTTATGATAGGGGAGAGGCTGTCTTGACTTGCAGCATAGATAGTAGCTCTATTTCCAGGTTTTTTATACAGTAAATGCGCTCGATGTTTCGAACTTTTATAATAATCAAAGTCAATATGAGCATTCAAGTAACGGAATTCATCAAAGGAAACAGAATCCATTTTAAAAGAAAATAATTCTTGATTATCAACGGTAAGTTTGGCACTATAAATCCCATTTTTATTATATACTCCGGTCATTACATCTCTTACAAAAACTCCCAATCCTACTCTCCAAGCGGGTATAAAAACGGTATCTGTTGCCGAAGTGTATGACCCTTTTGCTCCTTTTAAAACAATCTTTTTAGTAGACTGCTTTTTCAGATTATTATCCAGAATATTAGCAATGATGTATTCTACTTTGGGTGGGAGTTTATCACCAATGTCATAACCATATTTTAAAGGATTTACAGGGATTTCACTTTTTGAATCTCTAATTTCGAAGTGTAAATGTGGTCCATAACTTCTTCCTGAATTCCCCATTGTTCCTATTCGCTGCCGTCTATTGACGGGGATTGAGTCTAGAAGAAGTAAGGTGTCTATTTCGAAAGATTCAGTTGCATACTGAATGTTTTCTACTATTTTTTGGAGGCGGGGCTCAAAAGAGTCAAGGTGTGCATATACACTAGTATGACCTGAAGGATGTTCGATGTAAAGTGCATTTCCATAACTTCCTGATGTAATCCTGATTCTTCGAATAATTCCATCTTCGACGCTATAGATTGGATCACCTACTGTTCCTTTGCTTGATTTAATATCAATACCTGTATGAAAGTGGTTGTTTCTTAATTCACCAAAAGTTCCTGCTAATCGAATAGGATGATCAATAGGTGAAGCCCATTTAACTTCTTCTTGACTGAAAATGATTGATGGGAATAAAAAGCAAATTACTAGGAATCTAATCATAAAATATGTTGGTAAAATACCTTTTGAGTTTTGTAACCTTACTTTATCAAAAGAAGCAATTTTACGGATAAAATAGTAGACTATAATTAAAAGCAAAAATAAGGATTGATGTGAATAATTACGATAATTTTGAAGTGTATTAACAGTTTGTATGAAAAACGAAAAATATCTTATAGTTCTTGCGTTTATTGCCGTATATATTATATGGGGTTCAACCTACTTGTTTAATAAAATGCTTCTTGAAGAATTACCAGCTTTCCAATTGTCTGGAATTCGTTTTTTAATTTCGGGATTTTTGATTTTTTGTTTTGCATTAGTAAGAGGAATCCCTTTAAAGATATCAGGTAAACAGTTGAGAAATACTTGTTATGCTGGGTTCATATTTCTTACCCTTGGAAACGGATTGTTAGTGTTAGGCTTGAGGTACTTAGATACTGGATTTACTGCTTTATTAATCGCTGCTCAACCTCTGAATCTATTAATAATGTTGTGGATTTGGAAAGGTCAAAAAATAAAGAAGAAGTCAATAATTGGGGTGCTCTTGGGTCTTTTTGGGATTTATCTTTTAATGTATAGTCAAGGTTTTAGTAGTGCGTTTTCTTGGAAGGGCGTAGGTTTTGTTTTTGTAAGTATGCTGTCATGGGGTTATGCTAGTATTTATGTTGGAGATGCTGACTTACCAAAGAATCAATTTGTTAATTCTGCTTATCAAATGTTTATTGGGGGAATATTTCTTCTTGTTTTATCTCCTATTTTAGGCGAAGAATGGGAGAATCCTTTTGCTTTAACAGTGAAAGGATATTTATCTTTTGGGTTTTTAATAATATTTGGAGCTATAGTTGCTTTTTCCTCTTTTAATTATTTATTAAAGAAAGTCTCACCGGAAAAAGTAGCAACAAGTGCCTATGTAAATCCTTTAGTCGCTGTTATTTTAGGATATCTTATATTAGGCGAAAAACTGGACGTACTAACCTTAATGGCTGCATTAGTTTTGTTAACAGGTGTATACTTTATTAACTCTACGAAATCTAAAACCATCGAAGGACAAGATTCAGCTAACTAAATATATAATCCACATTTTAATGGCTTAGTCTATGAACTTGAGTTCGAGTTAAATTACTTGTAATTCAATAGAAGGAATAAGTAGGGATGTTCATTAGAACGTTAAATACTTTGA
>CAYOIL010000299.1:0-4791 GCA_964403985.1 uncultured Saprospiraceae bacterium | reverse complement strand
GCCACATAAAACGATTCAGTTGAACCATCTTGCCATAAATAATCTACATCTTCAAAGCCGATTTCTATAAGTTTGGGTTGCCCCAAACAAGCGATAGTATCATCAAATTCAATAAAAGAAGGGAATTCCTCAGAAACTTCAACTTCAAAAGATGCATTGTCAGAAAAACAATCATTGGAAACTTCAACATTATAAATTCCAGGTTCAGTAATAAAATACCCTGGACCGTCAGATCCATCTTGCCATAAAAATTCATTAACGCCATCGGCATATTCTGAAAATTCAATTATTGTTGGTAATTCATCTGAGCACAATTGAAGATCATCTGTTTCAGGTAAAACAATTGGATATAAAATGCCTACAGTAAAGTCTTCGATAATTTCACCACATTCATACGTTAACTCTACTGAATAATCTCCTGGTTCAGTGATAGTAAATGAATTCCCAGTTTCACCTCCTGTCCATATATAATCACCTAATGTTCCATCCAATGTAACAATAACATCCTCGCCAAAACAGACTACAACATCTTCAATTTCTATTTCTGGTGTATCGTAGACTTCTATTTCTATTGTGTCAGTTCCGAATTCGCATGCAACATAAGATTGAACTGTATAAATTCCTGGTCCATTTACTTCAATCGAATTCCCAACTTCTCCTGTATTCCATACATTTGCGGCCTGTTCATTACTACTTGTAATAGTAATTGGAAAATCCGCATCACAAACAACCAAATCTTCTCCAATATTAACTTGAACATTGGAAGAAGATATTCCTACGTATTCCACTGAAATAGAATCAATAAAATAATATCCAAAATTTCCATAAATTTCACTATTCGATTGAAAATTTGTGTTTGCATCAGTATTAAAATTACCAATCGTAATGTGAGTTTCTCCGCCAACAGAGATATATGTTGCAGTCAAAGTGTGCCAAATGGTTTGATCTTCTGCTACAATTACTTTCTGCACTTGAGGAGTTTGACCAATAAATGAACTAGGTACACCATTAGTTAATAAAATCCCTAGACCATCAGAAAAAGCAGCAAAGTCTGCAGACGTATAAACTAGAGTTAACTGATAACATGCTCCTGCAATTGTAGGTGTCTCAAGTACTGCTTGCGCATATTCTCTAAAAACTGTTGGCCCACCATAATATCCTTCTTCATAGGTAACTAAACCAATATAAGCACCTCCAGTTTCAGATTCTTGAAATCCTGCAAAATTAGAAGGTACAGAAACCATTGGACTTCCACAAGCATTATAATAGTCTGAACTACCAAAAGTTGGCCAAATCCATTCCGTAAGACTAAAATCGGCTGCACCAACTGGACAAGAATTATATTCCTCAAAATTAGGATTTGGTGCAATGTTCTGCCCAAATATAATAGTTGACAATAAAGTAAAAATAATGAGAATTAATTGCTTCATATCAGGGGAGTTTAAAGCCAATTACATTGTATAATGCTAAGATAATCAAACAGTTAAAATAGAATTCATTTTTATAGAAAAAAATCTTATTATTTTAATATTGTAATATCCCCTGTTCTTAAAAATTCGTTGAAATCCCCCTCATCGTCAGTATAACCGACTTTTACATAATAGACATATACTCCTGGGTTAAGTGTTTTTCCTTTCCAACTGCCATCCCATCCTTGTTCAGGTAGCTCACTTAAATAAACTCTTTCTCCCCAACGATTATAAATTGCTAATTCAAAATTTTCAATTTCCCATTCATCTGGTAAAAAAACAAGAAACTCATCATTATTACCATCAAAATTTGGTGTGAAAACATTTGGAATGAATACAGTAGTTTCCCCGCAATTCTCTTGTTGAAAAGTAAAATCAACAATGGTTTCGAAACAAGCATTTATAAATTCAATAGAATAAATGCTTGGTATAAGCAACTCTCTTATTCTTTCCGTACTCCCATCATCCCAAATAATTTCATCTGCAATAACAGAACTTAAATCAATAAGTAAAGAGGAACCTTCGCAATTAGTATAGATATCTTCAAGAGGTGTTTCTATTTCTTCAATATCAAGTACCGTAATTTCAACAGAATCAAAAGTTGTTCCACAAAAGTTGGAAGCTTCTAAAATATAAACGCCTGAATTTACAACTGTATATGTAGGAGAAGTTTCACCATCTTGCCATTCATAATTCACACCATTTCCTTGAAAGCCGTCCAAAAAGATATTTTCTCCAAAACAAATGGTATCGTCCAAACCTAGACTAAACTCATCAGGAGAAATATTAAATTCTATATTTATACTATCACGTAGTGTATAACAATCATTACTAGATTCAACCCAATATAAGCCACTTTCATCAACTTCAATAGTACTTGTTTCTTCATTTGTATTCCAAATAATATCAACATTTTCTTGGCTAATTTCACTTTCAATTAGTACACTTGTTTCATCACAAATAATACTATCTTCAGGTAAGTTGATTAACTCTAAAAAAGGGATAGTTTCTATGGTGAAACTTTCTATTTCTATTCCACATTCATTGCTTAATTCTACTGAATAATCTCCTTCGAAAAGGAACGTCTCAAAAGTATCCATTGATCCTGTACTCCATAAAATAGAGACATCATCAGGAACATCTATGCTTATTTCATAAAAGTCTGTAAAACAAATGCTAACCGTATCTTCTAATTCCAAATCTTCAGGCGGTGATAAAAATTCTACGACTAAAGAATCTATAGATACTCCACACGAAGAGCTAATGCTTGCAGAATAAAGGCCTTGTTGGTTTACAATAATGGAAGATTCTTCTGATCCTGTACTCCAAGTAATATCTCCAGAAACATTTCCAAGATCTAAGATCAATGAGTCTCCATCGCATAAAAGTTGATCCTCTCCTAGGTTAATTTCAGGAAGCTCGTCATTTATAGAAATGACAATTGTGTCAAATGCAGTCCCACATTCATTGGTGCCTGATATGATATAAGTATCTGGCACGTCAATCACTATTGAGTTTTCTTGAGATCCAGTATTCCATAATATAGATGTATTTAAATTAGCATCAACACTAAGTGTCACACTATCACCAGTACAAAATGAAACATCAGCACCAAGATCTAATTCAGGAGATGTACCTTGATCCAAAATTTCTATAGAATCAATTACTGTATTACATATACCTTCTATTTCCAGTGTATAAACACCTACTTGATTGATTAGAATGTCAGTTGAATCCTCTTGCGTATTCCAAGTGTAAATACCATCTAATAAAGGAGCTGAAATAGTTAATGAATCTCCTAAGCAAAGTCCTTCATCGTTTCCTAGATCAAATGGATTTAATTCAGGAAAGAAAATTAACTCAAAGCTATCTGATTTAGTTTTACAAGAATTCTCTATTTCTACAGAAAATATTCCTTCATTAAATACTGTGATAACAGAATCTTGTGATCCGGTACTCCATTCTACAGTTCCTCCACTTGAGATGATTGATATACTTAAAGAATCTCCAGGGCAAATTTGATAAGTATCTTGAAGATATGGATCTTGTAATGATTCTCCGACAGAAACAAATACAGAATCAATCGATATTCCACAATTATTGGTTCCGGTTACAACAAAACTTCCTCCATCAGTAACGGAGATTTCATTTGATTGATCTCCAGTATTCCAATTAAATGAAATTCCGCTTGGGTTATCAATTGCTGATAAACTCAACGTATCACCTTCACATAATAAAAGACTATCTGGAAGCGAAATTTGAGGAATCTCTCCATTAAAGGATATATTTAAAGTGTCACGAACAACATCACAATTCCCATTAATTAACCCAATTAATTCACCTTCTTCTTTTACCCAAATACCTTCATTTGTTTCTCCAGAACTCCAATTAACTTCTATATCATTTTGAGCACTAACGAACACACTATCACCAGGACATAATTCAACATCTTCTCCAAGGTTTAATGTTAATTCTTCCGCTTCTACAATTTCAATTTCAAAAAATTCCAATCCACAAAAATTACTTACAACAACAGTATAACTTCCAGGACCTTGAGCAAGATAAAAGGATTCAGTTGACCCATCTTGCCATAAGTAGTCGACATCTTCTTCAAAACCAATATCGATTAGTTTGGGTTGACCCAAACATGCTACAGTATCATCAAAATCTATAAAAGATGGAAATTCCTCTGAGACTTCAACTTCAAATTCAATATTGTCTGTAAAACAATCATTCGAGACCTCTAAAGTGTACACACCTGGACCTGTTATGAAAAAACCTGGTCCTACTGATCCATCTTGCCATAAAAATTCATTAATTCCATCTGCGAATTCCGAATATTCCACAATTGCAGGTAATTCATTTGAACATAATTGTAAGTCTTCAGGTTCTGGCAATTGAATTGGTAACAATATTTCAACTTCAAAATCCTCACTTACAATACCACATTCAAATTCAAGTTCAACAGAATACTCTCCTGGAGTATTTATTGTAAATACATTTCCAGTTACTCCGCCTGTCCAAGTATAATCGCCTAATGAAGCATCTAAAGTTATTTCTAGTGGTTCCCCCAGGCAAAGAATAGCATCCTCGATTTCAATTTCGGGAACATCAAATAATTCAATTTCAATTTCATCTTCTGCAAATGCACAACCTTGATAAGCCTGAACAGAATAAATTCCTGGTCCATTTACTACAATTGAATTTCCGACTTCGCCTGTATTCCAAACATTAATAGCATCAAGATTACTGCTAGTTATTGTTATAGGAAAATCGTCTTCACATAATGTAATATCATGACCTAAATCTACTTCGACATCAG
>CAYOIL010000298.1:0-4840 GCA_964403985.1 uncultured Saprospiraceae bacterium | reverse complement strand
CTCTTAATCAATCTTGATTTTCAACTAAGATTGGGGCAATATCAACAAATTATGAAATATTCAATAATTTCCGCTTTACTTTTATTTGCCATTTACTTTTCTTCATGTACACCTGATCCTTTTCCAGCTGAAGATTGTTTTATTACCTATACTCTTGAAGATATAGAATACACCACCGAAAATATAGAATTTTCAAGTGGACTAGAAATAGATAATTTGTTGATAAATCATTCTTTCGAAAATGGTGGTAGTATAACCATGATTGCTAATGATTGGACACCTGCAACTGGTCTTGTTGAAAACGTTTCATTTATTGTATACGGATCTTCATCCAATCTTTATTTTTTAGAATCAGGAACGATTAATATCACAACCTTGGAAGAGAATTACTTTTCAGGGACATTTGTCGACGGAGAAGGATTTATAAAAGAAGGTGAATTTACTTTAAGATATGGAGAATTATAAGGCTCACTCTAAACAGTACACAGTGCTTTTTAGATTTTGCTTTATTAATTTTTGGGTTAAACCCAAAATAATTACTATTCAACAAGCTTGGAAAAAATATCTTGATTTCTAGAGTAAATCTTCTGTTTTATATAGAAGTAGAAGATAACTAATGAAAATCAAGGTCGATTTTGGGTAGTTAGTTCATGTCCAAATTAGCTAAGCTGTCAAATAATTGACTAGATGGGAATTCCAACTTCGCTTTATCTAAGGTTTTATAAAACATTTCATCTTGCCTTAATTGATAATAACAAAGCACCTGATTGTAATAGATGTCAGCTTTAGGTCCATTATGTATAGAGGAATGCTTAAAAAATGTAAGAGCAGACTCATAATACCCAAGATCATAAAATATACCTGCCATTTCATAGGCTAAATCATAAGGTTCATTTATACTAAAATACATATCCCAAATCTTGTATAATGTCTCTTTAATTCGAGTACGTTCATTAACTGAGATTGTGGTTAATACTTGTTTTAATCGTGGTAATAGGTTAATGAAAAAAGTAGAATCGTAGGCACTAAGTCTGAAAAAGGCTATTAATTCTTTTGTAGTTAATTTATCTACATTAAAGTAGGCCATTTTTTTAAGACTATTAAAATCATCAGGTCCGAAATCATTTATGTGTTGTTCGAATGCCGAATGAGTATTTTCGTACTTTTCATTATTATCAAGTAGTAAGAGACACGCAATATCCATATTGAATGTTGAAGAGGAAGGAAAAAATGTCAAACCACCCATTTTATCACAGTATTCTCCTAAGGCATGAAAATTTACCCATATCGAAAAACTGCCGTGAGCAACTAAGTCGGGTTCTCCTTTTTTGTCTAAATCTTTTATTTCGTGAAATCCTTTATCCATCGATATTAGCATCATTCCTTCGGGCGAAAAGTCTTTGAGATTTTGAATGCAATTCATTCCTTTTTCCGGAAAATATAGATGTGAATGTGCTAAAGAATTTTTATAATCATTTAAAATCTCATTGTGGACTGGATTATTATAATAGGAACCAAGCGTTTCTTTTTTTTCGTAGTTAAGATTTAGATTGTTAATTAAAGTATCATTATCAACTTTCGCGGGGTTTTCTGTTGACCGAACGGCAACTTTGCACTCGGCCATTCTACCTTTTTGAACAAGAAATAAATCTGTAGGGATGGAATCAAAAAAGTAATTAGCAATTCCAATTATCGGTTGAGAAATATCATTTTTTTCTAAATTCTTATTAGCAATCCTTAAATGTATAGATGTACTCTCTACTGCATCAAAATAAGTGAAATCAAGTTTTTCCAAATCTGAGAAAGTCTTTAATTGAAGATGATCTTGTAAGAAAGTTAAATTAGACTCTGCAATGTCGCTTAATAAGTAACAATAAGGAGGTACAGCAACTGAAGAAGATCCCACTATCTTTTCAAGATGTTTTAATATATGAAAAGCAAGTCGTCCATGGCCTGCTCCTAGTTCTAAAATATATACAATATCTGTAGGGTTTCTTTGAGCAGCTCTATCTTTTAAAAAGCCATAGATTAATTCGGCATAAGTTCTACCTACTCTTGAATTACTTGTCATATGATGTGGAACGATATCTTCGCTCCACGCTTCAATTCCTTTATCTTGATAAAAATTTCGGTTTAATTGCCAGATAAGGCTTTGGGAAAAAGGTTTGAGTGAATCAACCTCAAAATATTTCTTGTTCATACAAGCTTGCTAAATGAGTAATTAGACATTTCCAACTCTGCAAGCTCTTCTCAAGAAAAGGACAAAAACGAACGAAATCCAAATGGTGGTTGCAAGATAAGTAAATTAAATTACTTATTTATAATAAATTTATTTTCAAGGATTTAGATAAGTTCTTTAGCATAGGTTATTCTTATACCTTAAAAGGTATAAGAATAACCTATGCTCATGTTTAAGAAAAATGGAGTATTTCCCATTCCAATTTGACGAGCATTATGAACCTCGATTTGTTCAGTTGATTTATTCGAATAAGTAAATGAATTATTATCTAAAGAAGAAGAAACTTTTGGCCACCATCTTACATTAGGTGCTATCATTATTCCTTTTAAGAAATTGTTTTTGTTCTTAAATGGGCGAAAGTTTCCATACAATCCTAGACCTAAGGTAAAAGTTGTATAGCTGTTTATTCTATATTAACCATCCCAAAACTTTTAAGAATGTTTAATTTTTGATCTGCATTTATTGCCATTAGATTTCCAGGCATAAATTGATCAATGTTTGGATATGTTGGGTCAATATAATAACTAAATATTGTTACTTGCCCGTTGTAAGGATTATTTAATTCATCAACAAAAGAATTTGCTTGAAATTTTACACTCGAATTACTTCCTAAATCAACAATCTCAGGTGTTGAAGAAGAAATTATTTAGGTTACAGTCTTTTCGATGAGCTGAATTCTAGTTCTTGTGATTGATGTTTTTGAAGAAGTTAAAGAAATTGTTTTAAACTGCTTGAAATAACCATTTTTTTCAATATTAATTATAGCATGTCTTTCATTTACTAGTCCAATAATATTAAAAGCTCCTTGATCATCAGTGAATACAGAATTATTAATAACACTAACCTTTGCATTTTTTATTGCTATTCCGTTGAGATCAGTTATAAACCCTGTAATATGTGCTTCGACTCTCTTTTCAGGTATTGAAGGGGATTCTGTAAGATTAGTTATAAGAGAATCATTTCTACAGCTTGACAGAAAATGTATTCCAATAAAAATTAAGAATATTAGTTTTATGTTTTTCAAAGTTTTCATTTTTTCTAGTTTAGGTGTTCAATTACATTAATGCTAACATTTTTCTAAGTGTTGCATGGGCGTGAAATTAAATTTAAAAAAAGATCAAATTTCTACTAAATCAACTAATTCGAAGGCATTGGATTATATTTCTTACATGATACAGCAAAAAAACGTTGACTTGATATCGAAAACTGATTCACCTTTATTCTAGCGTTTATTATCTCAATATGAGATACGAACAAAAACTAAAAATATCAATAATAAAAGGAATGTAGTTATTAACTATTTTTTCTAAAACCTATCTATTATCCCTAGTATTCCACTATATGAAATTACCAATGAAAAGAATAAGGCAGCAAACAAACTACCATAAATCCAGGCACTGAATTTATGCCCTTTCATAACTTCTTTATTTTTCATTATTAATAATATACCTATTATTACTGCAGGTAGAACAAATACGTTGAAAACCTGTGACATAATCTGTACGATTATCGGTTTGCCACCTACTATAGGTCCTATTAATGCTACAGCACATGCAATTAAAGTAATGATTCTGAATTGCTTAGAATTAGTGTCTAACTCACCAGATTGATAATCAGCTAATAGGATAGGGGCTATTAATAAACAAGGAAAAATAGAAGACAATCCTGCACTTAAGGTTCCGAAAAAGAATATAAACAAAGCACCTTTTCCTGCTATTGGAGTCAAGGTTTCCGACATGTCAATCACTTGATTGACTTCTTTACCATTTATATATAAAGCACCATGCGCTACAGCCATAATAGCTGCACTAATAATGAAAACTAAAACAGCTGCAATAATCGCATCATTTCTCTGATGATTCATATTTTTCATTGTCCAGCCTTTTCCCTTTATAAAAAGAGGTCTGGATAGAAAAGTCGCAGCAGCCATTGTCGTTCCTACAAATGCTGCTACCATAAGATTTGCTCCTTCTTCTTTCGGGATAGTAGGAATTAATCCTTTTACAACATCTACAGGTAAAGGATGAACAAAAAATAAAGAGAATATAAAGGACAATCCCATTGCGCTTACAAAAATAACTAGTAATTTTTCGAAAAAACTGTATTTTCCTTGAAGCATTATAATGTAGAAAACAGCTAATATTAGGACAGCAATTCCAAGAACAATTTCATATTCATGTTCCGAAAATCCAGGGTAATTCAATGCCAAAATTTCATAAATGATATTCGATGAAATACCGAGAATTCCCATTAATGACCCCCATTGGCCGAGTGAGATACCTATCAAAATAAGGATAGCAATAAACTTTCCCCACTTGATGTTTTCTTCATTGAATGTAAAGCAGTATCACCTGAAACTAAGGCGAATTTTCCGTAAACATATATCAGTATTCCTGAGAAGTAACAACTTAATAATAAAACCCACAACAGTTGCATTCCATATTTGCTACCTGCTACTATCATAGATGTAACACTCCCTGTTCCTATTGTATAACCAATTGCAAAAATTCCTGGACCAAAAGATAAAATAACGGCAATCAGCTTTGCAACATAAGATTTGGATTGTTTTGTAGAATCGGCTCCCATTTGTGGTTTATTTGT
>CAYOIL010000297.1:1606-4854 GCA_964403985.1 uncultured Saprospiraceae bacterium | reverse complement strand
TTTCAAACTTAATATCTTACTTAAGTTGTCTAACATATTGGGGGAACATCATAACGCTGTGCATATATGTCGTCACTTGTAGGCTTTTAGCCGTTACAAGTTATGACAATATATGTAATGTTAGCTGTAGCAATCTTTAATTTTTAAATATCTTCTACTAATAAATTGTATATTAAATCTCAAGACAATTTATATAGGTTTGTATTTATATCAGTTAAAACTATTGTTTCGTTTATTATACTTCCATGATACAGCTTGTTCCTTATTACAATCAATTCTTTAAAATCTAGATTGTAATCAAGAGGTTCAATCATAATAGCTTTGAAAAAACTAAGAAATTGTTCAACTATTTGTTTTTTGCGGATGAATGACACTTTTTTACTTGCTTCTTTTTTAAAAACCTCTCTATCATCTTCGTCTACAATATCAGATATACTTTTAATCTGAGCCTTAATTGTTTTATCTCTTTTTGTTTTTGATACGTTGAACTTATATTCATCGACTAGATCTATGATTTTGCCTTTATCACTAAATATTTTGATACTTAAGTTCCTAATCATTTCAACACAATTAAATAATATCATGAATTTAGCTTCTCTATTTAAGCTATTTGAAAATACGTATTGACTTATGATCTGATTTAGCTCATTTTCATATCTAGATATTTGCTCAAAAGAACAATCTGTTAAAAATTCAACAAGTCTAATTTCTTTAAGTACTTGAACGGTATTTGTGATGATAACTTCCTCATATTTTTTTGAGGTTTTATAAATATTAACATTGCCATTTTTAAAAGGTATTTTCCCATAAATCCAATCAACTTTTCTACCTTGAAAAAATGTTAATAAAAGTAGTAATTTATTAATTTGATCTTCAATAAATGGAATTTCCGTTTTATCAAAGAAGGTCATAGGAGTCACCCTAAATACTAAAGATCGTTTTAAACGCCATTGATTATTTCCATCGTCAAAATCTCTTTTTAACTTGACCTCAAGTTCAAAGTTTAAAGAACCAAAATTAAATTTGGTAATATCATATGGTTTGTAAAGAAGGGATCGCGGGTTTTCAGGTTCAAACCATTCAAATTGAAATGATTCATTAATTAGCCAAATGCTATTTTCAGATAAAACAAATTCAGCATATTTGAAAATAGAAATTCTATCAGAGTGCAGGTAACATTTATCAAATATTAATTTAATATGTTGCTTCCCATTTTCCCAATAACCATTATCTGTTTCAATTCTTATTAATTTACTTGCTGAAAAATCTGGATATCTATTTGTTTTACTATATGGCAAAACATAATTAAGAATATTTTTCCCTTTCTTAAACAGATAAGGGAAGAGGGAGTAAAAGTGATCTGTTCTTTCATAAAGTATTTGAAGATATGCCTCTCTCGATTCATTATCGCTATGAATAATGTTAGCGTTGTATTTCTTGTCATTGAAATCTCTAAGA
Organism: uncultured Saprospiraceae bacterium; assembly: GCA_964403985.1. GTDB lineage: Bacteria > Bacteroidota > Bacteroidia > Chitinophagales > Saprospiraceae > JAHDFB01. The sequence goes on along the minus strand of CAYOIL010000297.1, from coordinate 3,396 downwards.
TCAATCTTTTTAGATCGATAAGTTTTTCTTAAAAATTTAAATTTTATTGGATAGTTATCTTTGTAATGCATAATTTATTCTTGTTACAGCTAACGGTGAGGATAAGCAGAGGCCATCCCATGAGGATGGCTTCTGTCTTATCTAATGTTATCATCTTTTATCAATCTTTTCTGTGGCCAGTAAATGTAAACCAATTTGCAGTCTCACCTAAGTCATAACTTACTTTGTATCGCATAACTACTTTTCGTCTATTCTCAATTTGAAACTTAGCATGTCCCATCCATATAGTGTGATTTGATTGACCTGAAAAAAAGACCTCATCAAAATCCCTTCTATACAAAGCGGTATTCCCATTCGTACCCCGTGGCATATTTTCTATCCATGAAATATCATCCATGAATTCGATGTCAAAACTATCATTCAGAAATTCAGTTGAAATTCCTCGGTATTCACTATTAAAAAATTCCCAACTTGGAGACTCTATATATTTAGTATCAGGAAAAAGAGTTCTTGTTAAACTATCTCTGACAAACCCACCATCAAAACATTCGCTTTCTTTAAGTACAATTAATTCTACATTAATTGGTTGCAAATGAAAATTATCGTCAAATTCTAAATAGAACTCCTTTCCTTTAAATACTCGGGGATCTTGACCAACTCGCCAATAAAAACTGTCTGCATCCATTGTATACGAATAAAAGGTACAAGTGGATGGAATTGTATCTCCATCTAGGTATAAGATAGTATCTGGATAAAAGTTATTAAAATTTTCTTGACCCTCAAATGTATATTTGTATCCTGCTCCAAAATCAGCAATAGGCGCTTCAACCTCATAACATGGATCATAATTTGAGCAATCAGGATTTGTTGGATCGTCACACTTGCAACAACTTTGTACTATCAATAACCCAGAAAAAATAATAAGCAAAAATACTGGTTTAATTATATTATAATTTAATAAATTTCTCATGTCTAAAAGTTTTTGATTTGTCTATAGTTTGCAGTTGCAAGAAATAAACTCCATTTGAAATTGAATTAATATCAATTTGATTATTTATAAGCTTTCCTTCAGTGATTAATGTACCTTGAGAAGAATATATGCTATATAAATATTCAACATTATCTATACCTTCAATATTTAAAATATCGGTACCTGGATTAGGACTAATCAAAAATGATTTGACTTCAGAAATATTTTTCTCGTTCTTATCATAAACGTTTAATGCAACAATAGGGTTATATTTTGTTGAATTGCAAAAAGCACTTAATTGTAAAGCAGTGAGCGGTAAAACTTCTCCACAATCTATCGCAAAATCTTCAGTTGTATACACAACAGGGGTGCCAGGATCATTATCAGTGTCTAAAGAATAAATTGAAGAACTTCCATCTTCATTCTCAATAACGAATGTTTTTGAAGGTGGATCAGAAACTGTTGTTGTCCCCCATGTTTCAGTTTCATTTGTTATATCTGTATAATTTATTTCTAAATCTTCAGGAATATCAAGAAAAAGATTTATCGGTTTATCTTCCCATCCATAACTTGGAATAATATTTTCCATGTTATAGGACTTAAGATATCCAATTTCTTTATTGTCATAAGATTCTAAAGTAAGTGCTAATTTAATATATGGATTAACCCTAATTTGTCCGCAACCTTGCGAAATACAGTCAGAGTAAATTCCAGTTAAAATAGTTACAGGGTACTCTTTCAAACAACTTAAATTCATGTATGGAGTTCTGTACAGTCTATTATTGACTTTTATAAGGGCATCATTATCTCCAAGATATTC
>CAYOIL010000297.1:0-1596 GCA_964403985.1 uncultured Saprospiraceae bacterium | reverse complement strand
AGATATTCCTCCACTAATTGATCATCTGAAATACTACAACCATTCGAATAAGTAATATCAAAATACATTGAAACTTTAGCATTGGATGGTGTGTTATTGATGCCAGCATTCGAATTTATAGCGTACTTTATATCTTCACTTAACTTATAATATTCCTCCCGTACATAATGAAAAGCAAATTCGCCTCCTTGACAATCATCCCAATCGCTTTCTATATATATTATTCTATCATACTTAGGTGTTTCTACAATAGATGCAATACCGAGAATATTATTATAAATCGGTTCGATTTCATTAGGATATCCACCAATGTCACTTCCTGGCACATAGATATGTGCGGGTTGATGAGGCGAAGTCGAAACTTCAGTACCCTCTGCCTGAAATTCATGATTACTTGAATAGGAAGAAATAGTTGTTGAACCAGAAGATCCAGAAAAAGTATTAACAAGCGAAAGTAAACCTGCAGCTATTGCAATTGGATTTCCCGTAGATGCTCCAGATGCTATATTTGATATTGCATTCAATATTCCAGGACTTTTATATTCACTTGATGAAGTTTGTCCATCAGCTATTTGTAGAGCAGTATTTTGGAACGCGTCAAAATTTTTATATACCTCATTTCCTTTTTTATAAGCACCACTAATTTGCTCAAAAAGTCCTCCAGACTGAGCAACAACAGCACTTAAACCTTCTAAGTTACCAGGGTTTGAACTCGAATAAATAGGAACCGTATTACTACTTCCATCAATTGATAAATTTATGGAAGAAATACTTTGCAGGATAGGTTCAAAAACAAGTCTCATCGAAGAATTACATGTGCATGGATCGTAATGTGTCAGCCATTCCGAAACGACCCAATAACCATAACTATTGTTATAATGATTTACAGCAACATGATTTATTGTCTTTTCAAAATCTTCCAATGAATGGTGAATTGCATTCATAGATTCTAACAAGGCAGAATTTTTATATGTGGATCCTACTTTATCAATATAAGTTGAAACAAAAGCCTCTTGGTAAGGATCGCCATCATTAGCACTTAGAAACATAAAGAATCGAAAAATCCCATTATATCTATTGTATAGCGCAAAGGAAGGCTCTGCTACTCCTTGAGTTGGTTCCCCAAAATTGTAATAAATTACTTCCCAACCATCCTCAGGCTTATTATCGATTGATTGGGATAAGGCAAAGTGAATTGTATTTAATTGGGAGGAATTATTATCCAATCTAAATGGTGAAGTTACACAGGAGTGATATACCTGCTGAAATTCATTTTTCAAATAAATATCATAACAATCACTTTGCCAATCAAATTCATTTATAGTACTTCCTAGTATTGTATTTTGATCACAATACTGTGTAAAGCCGAGTTGATAACAAAGAATTAATAATAATGTAAATAACAAATTTTTCATTTTTTTTCATTTTTTCATATGTCCTATTTCATTTTTTATGAGAGCTTTTCAAAGTTCATATGAGGTTAATTAATAGCTTTTGCTCCCGTCATCCATCTATTTTTTTGCATACTTTCTTAAAATTTTACTGTAATTCCAAACTAGAATCACTCTCCCAAGCATACATCAATTGATGATAACG
>CAYOIL010000296.1:2417-4893 GCA_964403985.1 uncultured Saprospiraceae bacterium | reverse complement strand
TGATTTGGAGTCTAGATCCTGAACACGGAATTCGACGCTGAAGGAAAACGGCGCATCAACGAGCACGTGCGTATCACCGGATACCGTGAACCTAGCGACTTGCCCCAGCCGTCTCTCCGGGTCCTGGACGGCGCAGGCGTAGTCCCCTGCAGCAAGTCGAGCGTCAGCATGTCCAGCGGAGTCGACCGCAAATGTCCCGGCGTCACTCTCGTCGGGCCCGGAAAGCAGCAGGACAAGGGCTGAGGCCTTTGAATCGAGGCTCTGCACGGTGAAACGCACGTCGCAGAGTCGCACCGCGTCATCGACGCGGGGCAATGTCCCCGAGGCGGCGAGATGTTCAGTCGCGACGAGCGCCTCGCGGCCAAGATCGTTGACGCTGGCATCCCTGCCCGACTGCTGGATCAAGTCGTCCGTCTCAACGGGCCCGCTCTCAGTGCCCGGTCGGACCTCGTTGGACGGAGCCAACTCCTCTTCCACCGTCACGGTTCCCACTTGGCACCCTAGGCCGGCCTGTGACGGGTGCGGCCCCCTGTCGGCGAGAGTGTAGTACCCAGCAACGGTAGTCCCCGCAGCACAGACCAGCAGTAGCAATGGACGATTCATGACGGTCTAAGGTCGACAAGCAGACTCGCTCCCGCCAGCGCGAAGTTCAGTGGCGCAGTTTCCACAGCATAGAGCGCGATTCAACCGCTGCCCCGCTCCGAAATCCAGTGGTCTGCCCATCGGACCTGCGTAGTCGCGACCGCCGCCGAGCCCGCCTACAGCCGTAACGTCTCGCCAGCGCTTACTACGAACTCACTGGCCTCATCCGCGGTGCTCGAGAGGGTGTATCTGCCAATCGGGATCAGGCAGCCCCAGCGGCCTCCTCCCTCGTCCGTGTACTGGACCTTCGCGCTGTGCACCCAGTCGGCTACGGACGCGCCGCGCTGCTCGGAGAGGAAATTGCCGAGAACGTCACGTGAGACTGAGGTGACCTTGCCGCGTCGACTCAGGCTCACTGCATTGCGCCCCGGCAGAAGTTCCAAAGACTCCAGGTCCCACCAGTACTCGTCAGAACTCAGGTAGACCCTGATCTGGCTAGCCAACAGAAACCGACTGTCAGTGGTCCGACCCAGGCCGTTCGTCGTTCGACTCAGAAAGAAGCCATCGTTTACGCGGCCGTGGAAAGCGAACTCAACACCTTCCGTGGGCTCGCCATCAACGACCACATCCACGAAGAAGTCGGTGAACTCGCCGAGTAGCGCTACTGGCGTCTCCTCGGCCTCAAAGTCGAAGGAGAACGGAGCATCGATCGCGAAGGTAAGTCCGTCCATGTCTGAACCGGACATCACAAAGCCCGATGCGAGCTCGGGCATCATCTCGATCCGCCCGTCCTTGTCGGTGAGGTTGCCGACGGTGTACCCGGTCTGGTCGCGCTCGCGCCGGAGCCGGAAGCTGAAATCGGGCATCGGCACCCCAGGGGCCGACTGCAGCTGAACTTCCCTCGGGGCCAGATCGACGTCGAGGGTGACGGTCGTGGTGGCATCCTCTTCCAGCGTCGCTCTCGTGGATGCCCACTCGACCGGCCATTCCCTAAAGGTCGTCGCGAAGGAGACCTCGACCTCGCTGACGGTGATGTCGGGGAAGACGTACGAGCCCTCGGCAAACACCGCGCGGCCCGACGAGAAGGTGTTGCTCCCCTCTCCCTGGCTCGCCACGCGTAGCCAGCATTTGGAATCTGCTACGATCTCACGCGCCTTCTCTGAGTATCGCAGTTGGACGTCCAGCAGGCGCTTCCCATCAACGCGGACCTCTGCCTCTTCACCCGACCCCGGCTCGATGTCGTGCAGCGACGAGTACTTGTGCTGCCCGTCTGGGTACTTAACGATGATCTCAATCGGAAGCTCATACCAACCCATCTGGAGCACGGCCAACCCGCTCCGATCGAATGGCACGGCCTCCTCCGCGAAGTTGAGCTCGACCGTGTAGCCCTCGAAGGTCTCCGCCGGGGGCGCCCCGACGAGCCGCACGGGAAGCGGTTGCAGCTTGCTGAGGGTAGCTTGTCCCCAGTCTTGCTCCTCGCCTGGCGGAGCAGTGAGCCCAACTTCGAACGTTCTTGTCTCGTAACCGTCTAGCTCGACGTCTACGTCCCATTGTCCCCGCGCAAGCTCCGCGACTATGGCGTGCCCGTTCACATCGGTGTCTAGCGCGATGACAGTGGGGCTTGGCAGGTGCCCATCACGTGCGGCTTGTTGGATGCGAACGTGAGCGCCGAAGATTGGCTCACCGGAGCGATATTCCACCATTTGCATGCGAGCGCTGCACAGCTCCGGCATCCGCATCAGCACCTCACAGTGGCCTAATCCGTCAGGTACTGATGTGGGTACACCTTGCCCAGCATGATCGAGCTGCAGGCAAGCGGCTATGCCCGACATCGGCACGCGAACGGCGACCCCGGCGGTTGACCATGGGCGGGTCAACACGACCTCCCCAGTGC
>CAYOIL010000296.1:1182-2407 GCA_964403985.1 uncultured Saprospiraceae bacterium | reverse complement strand
GGTAGAAAGGTCGCATCACGAAGTTCAGGGCCAGCTTCCACCTGCTTGCCGGCATCTGCGCTGAGTGTCGGGCTCGGAGCGCTCGAAGCAGTTGTCCGCTCGCGTACGGCGACCTTTGCGGGGACTGCGGCGAGCGATGATTCGGCCCTGCTATCACTCGCCGCACCCTCCCCTGCCATAGACGCTCGCGGCGTCTGGTTCGGTGATGGACTTGCTGAGCCGGGCGCCGACGAAGCCTCGCTTTCTGGCTGTGCCCTCTGAAGCAGGAGGACTGCGCTTGCCAGCACGGGGACGAGGGCGAGCGCGATCCAGCGCGTGCTCCGAGTAGCCATGATTGTTGCCATGCCGATTCTTTAGAAGGAAAAGGAGGGCAGGATTCTATCCACCTGAGCCAGAAGAGCCCCCGCCCCCGCCGAGTGAAGGGCCACCTCTGTTCTTCGCTTTGGATCGTGCAGTAGGCGGCGCCCCCCCCCACCCGCCTGTCTTGCTCGTGACCCCAACGGTTGAAATTGACGGACCGCTCGGAGCCTCGTCCGCGCTCGCGGGCATCACCAAGCAGGCTGCAGCGAGGGCGGAGACCACTTTGAGGCGAGCAATTGTCGCAGTGAGTGCTACGCGGGGGAGGCGAGGAATCATTGGTGCCCCAACCATAACGGATCTCCGACGGCTTCCTCCCACCTGCTCAGATAAACGTCGATGCCAGCGTCGCAGAGCCGTGGATGGCCGTGACGCCGAAGTGTCATCTCGCGAACAAGACGCAGAACCCGCGACAGAGTCGCGCCATCCTCGTCGTCGATTTGCTCAGCGAATGTAGTGGCGTGTTGGAGCATTCCGTGCATCCGCGCGCGGATTGCCCCGTTCAGTAGTGCGGCGATGCGAAGTGCATCGATACGGCTAGTGGCCATCTCTGAGTACGCCTCCATTTCAAGATCGACTCGACCGGTATTTGCTGCGTACAGCCCTACCCAGCTCCACGCCGCTTCGCGCATGCCTTTGGGATCTCCGCTCGCCATGGTTCGCGCCACCATCCGTCGGAAGGCTGCGTAGCGGCGTTGGAGGAACAGTCCCGCAACTGCTTCGAGGTGCGATTCTGTGCGATCGTCAAGGTCTAGCTGGCGCGAGTAGTCAGGCGTACGTGTAGAGCCCCCTTCGCTCGTTTCGAGGAACGGACGTCTGTTCCGCATCCGCGTGACGCCCCATGCCGCTGAGTATCGTTCACGTCCAT
>CAYOIL010000296.1:0-1172 GCA_964403985.1 uncultured Saprospiraceae bacterium | reverse complement strand
GTAGAGGCCCGAGAGCGGGTGGCTGTGCATGAACCTGCGAGCCCCAAGCCGTCGTTGCGCGGCCTCTACTTCGCGAGGCATCTGACGACGGACCCGATTGCACCCTGACCGCACGGCGGCAGACAGCTTTGAATCATCCTGGCTGAGATATACCACAGATGTTCTAGTTCCCATGAAGCGAGCGGAGAAGTCGTCGCATCGCTTGAGGAGGTGCCTCTAGGTCAACCGTTCGAGTGAAAGCGTCGATCTCGCTCGAGAGCCATTGAAAGGCGGGCGAGTCTTCGATCATCATCAACGCACCGAAGCGAGAGCCCTCGGGCATCCCATGAAAGGCGACGATGAGGTCGGGGACTCGATCGTCTTCCACGCCGAAGCACCTTGCGACTATGGCCTGGAACTCCATCGCTTCGTCTTGCGACCACCCACCCGGATCACGCCCGTAGGACTCGCAGCAATCTTGGACGGCGTCCTCCCACGCCGACAGCATCCGCTGAGGAGGGATGTCGGCGTCGCACTCTGCTGCGACCCTCACAAGGCTGCCGACCACCATGGGTCCAACAGGAGCCAGGGCTCCGCAGTCGAATATGATCCTCCTTGCGGACTGCTCGAGGAGGTTGCTATGTCCTGTCTGAGCTCGCCAACCATCAGCGTCGTCGAGGCAGGCCGTAATGGCCTCAGCCATCGCAATTGAATCTGTGTCTCCCATCAAGGCGACGCTAAGCGGCGAAGGCCATTTTCGCAACGCTGCGCAACGCCAGTTGCGGGCGTGCGCCCTCCAAAGGCCACCAGGGCGTCTATGTCGTCACTTGTTGCTTGTCCAGTGGCCAGATTTGACCAGCCCCGCTTCGAAATTCAGTGGTTTGCCCAACGGACCCGTAGGAACCTCGACGCCAGTCCCCTCCTGGGCGGGTAGTTTCTGTCTGCGTCCCCAACGCCCCATTTCGCCCCCCCCATGCCGACCACTCTCTCCCTATCCCAGCCCCTTGCTGCCGCCGACCTCCACGCTTCGTGGGAGCCCACCAAGGCCCGCCTCGTCGCCGAAGATCGCGACGAGGACCTGCGTATACGAATCCACCGGGCCTGCAAGGCCCTCAAGCAGGCCGAGCGCATCGAGCGAGGCTCTGAAGCCAAGAGCGCCGTTGACGCCGCGCTCGTCTTCCGCTGGGTGGCCC
>CAYOIL010000295.1:0-4906 GCA_964403985.1 uncultured Saprospiraceae bacterium | reverse complement strand
CCCCCTTAAAACCAGTATGACCGGTAATAAACACTTTTTTGTCTTTGAAATAAGGCGCTAGATATTTAAAATTTAATTCTGACATAATTGAAGTTGCAATTTAACGCCAATGTAATTTTCTTTTGCCAAAGCAATAAGAAAATTTTACAGTGGCGTATGCCGCAATAGTTTTATCGGAACTTTTTGAAAAAAAGTTGCTTGATAAAACAGCAGCGGTAAGTAAAAGCTTTTTGGTTTTGGAGCATTTAGCTTGTTGCTCTTTTATTAAACTTTTGTCTCCCGCTATCCGTTCCTAGTGCTCGCTCGTTCCTCGCTGTGGGCTATCCACTGCTATCGGGGCTACTTCAGCTTTTGATTATATGTTCCACATTATAATTAGTATGACTAAAGTGAGTTTTATTCTCCTCTAAAACGATATAGCATCATAGATAGCCGACCATTATCTCGGATAAATTCTAATAAATACTCTTCTGTAATGTTAAATTGTTCATGCTTTCTATTCTTAGTCCTTAACAGATGTTCTTCATCTTTAGGAATCAAAAAACTATGCAATATTCTATTTCTTTTGGAAACTAAATCTTGAAATAAGGTTGTAATTTTTGTGTCTGAATTTTTAGTAATCGTTTTTTTAATCGGTACAGACAATTCCCCTGAAGTCATATCTGTTAATTCATACCAATTAAACTTTGAACTATCAACGTGCAAAATATTTTCAATAACAAATTGATTATTCGAATTAAAAACACAAATAGCAGACCCTAATAATTCTCTGTATTTCTTTGACGGCAATACTTGACGGCTATAATCTTCGTACATAAACTAATTTTGAATTATGAAGGTTCTTGATTCTTATTTAACAAGGCTTCATACTGAAGTTGCTCCCCCTTAATAGGAGCTTGCTGTTGAGCAATTCTCAATATTTTCACATATTCCTCTTGCCCAAGAATATTCCAAGCCCAATTATCTTTGAAATCAAAATCTTTAGCAGATTTCAAGAACTCAATAGTTTTTGGATGACTTAAAACGAGTTCATTTTGTATTTTGGAATATTTCTGCATAGATTCAAAAAACACCTTAGCAGTTTCAGCAGTAAAGTTGATAAAATAAGTACTTTGGTCAAAGCCTTCTCCTTTTATAAAATTATTTTCTCCATTATGTCCAATGTAACTAGCTATAAGAATGGAAAAAATGTCAGACCCCAAACTCGGCGCAATAGATAAACCTTTGCTGTCCTTTTCAAGCGTGAAAGAATTATCCGAATAATAAATATTTAATAGATAAAGAGCTGCCAAACTCTCAAATAAGAACTTGACATTGGCCTGACTTAAATATTTGCCCCTGTCATGCTTAATGTCTTGATATGCATTATTCCAGCTAAATGTTTTAGTCCTCTTTCCTGTTCTTGTGGTATTCTTTACGAAGGGATATAATTCCCGTTGTGAAACAAAGCAGTTCATTGAAGTAATTAGAACCAATCTTTTATCGATAGCCCATATATTAATTAAATGTTTGATTGCATCTTCATCATATTTAATAAATCCAGTTTTGGTTCCTCCATTATTGAAGTACAATTCCTTTGAAATTGATTCTATTTCAATTACCGATCTAATTAAGATGTCAGCAATTTTTGAGGAATAAACAATTAACTGCGAATCGTCAATATGTACGTATTGCATTAGTTGAATGAATTCAGACTCCAAATTCTTATATACAGGCCAATAAATATTCATTTTGACATTTTAAGATTAAATCGATATGCTCAAACTTTATTTTGTTACCGACTAAAACTTTGTTTAACTTTTATTTTCATAACCTAAACCAATGGCAATAGCTTCTAATCCTGAAGGGTAAGAATCCGAATCACTAATCACAAAAGCCTTTTTTAGAATTTCATTTCGTTCAGATTGAATTACTAGCGCCAAGGCATCCGCCATTGTAATATCATGTTCTTGAGATAGTTCATCTGCTTCTCTTATTTGTTGTCCTGTTATCATAATTAATATTTTCGTTTAACTTTTGTATCTCGATAAAGATAAACGCCTTATTAAATAATGAGTTTCTTATATCATATTAATTTTCCACCGCAAATAAGAAAATTTATTCCACAATCGGGTCTGGCTCAATTATATGCACGTTACCATTTTTTTCTTTCCGAAAATGAACAAGCACTTCATGGTTTTCACGAATAAAAATATCAGCATATAAATATTGGAAATCTCTACCTTTTCTTCCATAATTATCTACAACTTCAGTTATTCTACTATGAGTCTCATAACCTATTCGTATATTACAATCATCGGGTTCCGCATAATAGGCATGATACTTATCATAAAAACCTTCATTGTCACTTACATCGCTCCAATAACCAAAAATGATATCTTCATAATCACTTAAAAAAGTCTTTATTAAAGGATGCTCAAAGCAAAATCGATAATATTTATATTCCTCATCATACTCTTTCTTCTCTTTCCATTCTTCTCTTTTGCGCCATTCTAACTTCAGTCTACTTTGCTCTTCTTTTTTCAATCTTATTTTTAATTTCTCTTCGCGCGCCAATTTCTCCTCAGCTTCCTTTACTAAACTTTCCTTCAACTCTTCTTCCTTAATTTTCTTGTCAATCTCAACTTCTCTTTTAAGATCAATCTCCAAATTAAGCAAATTATCTAGAAAGAATTGCTTCTCATATTTCAAGAATGTCTTTTCTAGGGAAGGGACATATCTCAAAATACCATCTTCAAAGTCTATAAAAAGATTAGAATTATTTCCATATTCAGATTCTTTCCATTTATCAAACTTGGTTTTGCAAGGAAACTTCCAATTATGATTAATTATACTAGTAAAATGCTCAATTGGATAATCCGTAAAGTCTAAAACTAAATAAGGAGTCAGTCCGTATTTTAAATGGCCCCTATACCTCAAATCCATTTCATCTAAACTCACAGATAAAGTATGCTGAAATTCGATGGCTAAACTCTCTACAACACTGTCTATTCTATGAATTTCATTATCAACCCTAATTGATTTTTCATAAGACCTAATACCATACCTCCCCGAACCATAGAAATATTCAATTTTATCATACTGCCACTCTCTATGCCATTCACTTAATTCGTTATCACGTTTACCATCCTGTATTACGAGCTTCCTTCTAATGTACGGGTTTCCTTTGCGCATGACCGAAACGAAAATAGTATTACAATGGTCATACCATACTCCTTTCTTTGGAACACATTCCGAATACTTTTGAACTGTTATGATTTCTCTGGACATAATTCACTTCAAATATATTTAAACGGAATGTAATCAGTTTACGTAGTAGAAAGATAAGTTATAACCCTTCACTGTATTCTACCACATTATTCCTTTCACGAAGTTGCCTGTAGGTATATTATCCAACTAGCGCATTCTATGTTGATTTTCAAATCTAGGCCGCGTAACTTTCAAGTTTAACATAAGGTGTTCCCCGTTTTACGGTAGCAAAAATTCGTTGAACAAGTTTATTTCCCCAGCTGATTGGAGTTTAATATGCGAAGGCATGTGTAAATCAATCTGTATTTATAAATCTCAGTACGAAGCATTGCAGCTGACGGCCGTTTGTAACGGCTAATACGATCTCTTCTTGTACTTAACAAACATTCTGTTGCCGTTGCAAACGGCGCATATTTAACTTACATAAAGAGATTTATTACAATCAACGATTGCAGTTACGCTTCGCTAAACTACAATAAACAACTAACTTACAACAGCAATTACGGTGATTAACACGCCTATTCCCCGCAAACTATGCGACAATTAAAATCTAAATGCGGAGAATAAACCCTATTTTTACCGCACAATCTGCGGAGAATGCAAACTTACATTTATCAAAATAAAGACTGGCCTAACTTTACCTGGAATGCACAGGTAATTATTTCCATCCTCTCCCGCGTTCGCAATAAGCAAGGATTGCTCACAGGAAAAATGGAAGCCTTGGGATTTAACTTACAAAACGAAGCCTATCTTGAAACACTGTCTCAGGATGTTATAAAAAGTAGCGAGATAGAAGGAGAAATATTGAATACTGAGCAAGTGCGCTCATCCATTGCACGCAAATTAGGCATCAACATTGGTGGCTTAGTAGATAGCGACCGCAACGTGGACGCCAGCTACTCCAGATGTTCCCAACGCTGTTTGAGATATTGCGCCGCAGGCGTGTTATCTCGAACGCTCGATAAACGAGGTTCTCAGAACCCGCTGCCGGATAGGCAGAATAGCCAATAACAGTTTGCGTTGTACACTTTATCGCAAGTTGGCTGACGCCAGTATTTCAGAGAAATACATTATCTCTCATTCGCGATGTATGCCTGCGGCAAAACATCACGAATAGCAAATTACTTCAGTAATTGGAGAGAAAACAGATTATGAAAAATACATAAACCCTACAATTCAAAGCCTAAATGCATGTCAGTCGGATGAAAAGAAAAGTGAAATAAAAGAGATACTGTATAGAGTTCTCTAAACCCTAGGACGGACTTTATTAATACCATTATTAACTAAAATACCAATATTCTTAGGTTGTTGATTTAAAATTCGAGCAAATCTAATTCCCTTAATTAGTTTTACAAATCCAGCACTCGATATTCCCCGTCTGGGTGTAGTTTGTAACTACACCCAAATATCCTTTAACTAAATGAGCAATAAATTGATACGAAAGCGTAGTTGCAAACTACGCTTAAGCACTTATTTAAGCCCAAAATGAAAGAGCTTGCGTTGAATAAGCCCCCCTATTCCCCGCAAAATATGCGACAATTAAAATCAAAATGCGGAGAATAAGAACTATTTTTACCGCACAATCTGCGGAGAATGAAAACTTACATTTATCAAAATAAAGACTGGCCACACTTTATATGGGATGCGCAGGCTATTA
>CAYOIL010000294.1:0-4930 GCA_964403985.1 uncultured Saprospiraceae bacterium | reverse complement strand
GGGCCAGGCCCCTGGGGTATTGACCTTGAAGCCGAAGAAGGAGAAACATATGTAGGATTAATCACAAGAATTGATGGTTCTTTCGAAGCAATAGGTCAGCGATTCCCTGAAGTACTTGAACCAGATCTTTGTTATGAGTTTCGCATGTCGGCAGCTGCCTGTGATACATATAGTGGTTTTAATGAAAGGATTAAATTTCGAGTTTGGGGCGGTACCAGAAAATGTAAAAGAACCCAACTTTTATATGAAAGCGATTTGGTCGATTATACGGAGTGGAAGGAGCATAAGGTGAAATTCACAGCAGAAAAAAAATTAAAATATCTAATAATTGAGGCGTATATAGAAGCAGAAAGTGGTCCAAGAAAAGGTCATGTTCTTCTAGACAATATTTCCAATGTAGTAAAATGTAGTAAGGTATAATGGGAAAAAATTTAATGATTACACTTTTAGTAAGTTTCTTATTTTTTTCATGTGCAGATGAAAAAGAAACAACAAAGTTAATGTCTGAGGTAAAGTTGGAAAGATGGACTGTGAAGGGCGATAAAACATCATATGAAAAAGATAAAATTCAATATCTTGAAACATCACTTTATAATGAAAAAGGAGAAGTAAAAGCAACAGCTTATTATGATAATAATAAAAGTTTGACAGGAAAAGAAACGAAAGTTTTCGAAGGTGGAATGCTTAAAGGTGCGCAATTTAAAGATGTTCAAGATTCACTTTTAAGTTATTATACTTACGATTTAACTACTGAAGGTTTAGTCAGTCTTTCGAAAGCATTTGATGCAGCAAACGATGATTTATTACGACAAGAAAGTTTTGAGTATAATAGTAGAGGTCACGTAATAAGTAAAATAATCAAAGATTATAGAGGATTAGTTGTTCGAAAATTTGAATTTACAGTAGATGAACTTGGCAATGAGATGGAAGTCCGTGTTTTGAATCCAGATAATTCTTCATTATTAATTGAAACTTTCAAAGTAACAAAAGCAGATGATCAAAATAATTGGATAGAAAAATGGGGGTTCGTAAACGATGAACCATTTTCATATTTAGCACGTGAAATAAAATACCAATAAAAGATATAGAAGGTCTTTTCAGATTCAGATAGGAATCTAAAAATAAGTTTTATTGAAATTAAGGGACAATTTTAGGTTTTAAGAAGGTAGAATTGGTGGTTTTTAGGGTATTGTGGTGGGTGAGAGTTTGTTTAATAAGCTTTAGTACTACGAAACTTGCAAACCCTTTAAACACAACCATCTCACTCCATCCCCTTGCACGAAACCGACTCCAAAAACCTCCTTTTAAACCCAACTTCCCGCCCATATACTCATCCAACTTTTGTGACCTTATCCTCGCTCCGCTTTCCATCATTTTTATATAACCTTCATATTCTTTCACACTCTCAAACAAATACCGCTTATATCTATGCTTAACCAAAACACCCTCTCTACCCCTTATCCTATTTATTGACCTCACATAAATTGACTTGAATATCCGCATACTTTCACTGATTAGCTTCCATGGATTACTAATAAATTCAAGATTTATAACCTTTTTCGCCTTCTCACAATATTTAATATAATTCCGTCTTATAGTCCTTCTTTGCTTAACACGAACTAACACCTGATAACCATTTCTATCAATGAATATCCGATGTACATCCACATAACTACTTAAATACCTTAATAACAATTTTTTGAAAATCGAAATCTCTTCCTCCGATTTAAAGTAAATAGAATGCGCTGAACTTAAACTTTCAAATAAATAATAATTTCCCGTTTCGATTTCATTTGTATTTTTCATTACTCTACTTTTCTATTAGTGTAATGAATCTCATTTTTGTGACATAAAATTTGAATTATTTTTAATTTTTCTCTTAAAAGCAATTACATAAAGGCTTATACGACTATAAAAATAAAAAATCACATTATAATTATTTTTAATATATACAACATTAAGCTGTCTAATCCCACAAATATTCTTTTTCCTTTTTTCTCAATTTTAATGTTTTTCATTCTATTAAAATTGCTTTAAACTATTCTCTATTTTACTTTATTAAATTCAAATTAAAATAATTCTAATATAACTTCTTTTAATATGTGGTTTAAGCTAATTTTGCGTTTTATAAAAAACATGCAATCTTAGATATGATCACATTCTTTGGGAATACCGCAAATAAAATCTTTGCCGTTCAGCACAACTCTCTTCTCGATAAAACTTCCCTTTCTAAACTCTCTTGGCTTTTTGGGAATACCAATAAAATCGAAGATCAATCTATTAATAAACTATTTATTGGACCTCGTGCGACTATGATTTCTCCTTGGAGTACCAATGCAGTCGAAATAACTCAAAACATGGGGATCAATGGAATTACTAGAATTGAGGAATTTGTACCAGCCAATTCGAATAGTGATTTCGACCCTATGATTTCTCAAAAATTTCAAGAATTAAATCAAGAAATTTTTTCAATTAATGTAGAAACTAAAGGAATTGTTGAAATCGAAGACATTCACCTTTATAACAAGCAAGAAGGATTATCTTTAAGTTCAGACGAAGTAGAATATCTAAATGAAATAAGTGATCGATTGGGGAGGAAATTAACAGACTCCGAAGTTTTCGGATTTTCTCAAGTGAACAGTGAGCATTGTCGTCACAAAATCTTTAATGGTACTTTTATAATAGATGGAGAAGAAAAGGATGAATCTCTATTTTCAATGATTAAAAAAACCAGTAAAACTAACCCAAATACAATAGTTTCAGCCTATAAAGACAACGTCGCTTTTGTTGATGGTCCCAAAGCAATTCAATTCGCTCCGGAAAAACCTGAAACCCCTTCTTACTATCAAGAAAAAGAGTTTAACTCTATCATTTCTATAAAAGCTGAAACTCATAATTTCCCTACAACTGTAGAACCTTTTAACGGGGCCGCAACTGGAAGTGGAGGCGAAATAAGAGATAGATTAGCTGGTGGAAAAGGATCCATACCCTTGTCAGGAACTGCTGTTTATATGACTTCATATTCTAGAATGTCAGATAAAAAATCATGGGAAAAGGCTATTACTCCGCGGAATTGGCTATATCAATCTCCTTTAGATATTCTAATAAAAGCTAGTAATGGAGCTTCAGATTTCGGAAATAAATATGGACAACCTCTTATTACACGTTCTCTTATTACTTTTGAACATAACCATAACAATAAGACCACTGCTTATGATAAAGTCATTATGATGGCTGGAGGAATTGGATATGGCAAAAAAGAACTGGCACAAAAAGATAAACCTTCAACAGGTGATAGAATAATTATTTTAGGTGGAGATAATTATAGAATTGGTATGGGCGGAGCTGCAGTTTCGTCGGCGGATACAGGCGAATTTGAAAGTGAAATAGAACTGAATGCTGTTCAACGATCTAATCCTGAAATGCAAAAAAGAGCCGCGAATACAATCAGAGCTTTGGTTGAGACTGACAAAAATCCCATCGTGAGCATTCATGATCATGGAGCTGGAGGACACTTAAATTGCTTGTCAGAACTAGTTGAAGAAACAGGTGGAAGAATTAATTTGGAAGCTTTACCAATTGGGGACCCTACCCTATCTGAAATGGAAATTATCGGAAATGAATCTCAAGAAAGAATGGGTTTAGTTATCGGTGAAAATGATAAAGAATTATTAGTAAAAGTAGCGGAAAGAGAACGCTCGCCGATGTATGATGTTGGAGAAGTAACAGGTGACGATCATTTTAGCTTTGTTTCAAATGATGGTTTACGAAAGCCAATAGATTTGGCACTTTCGGATATGTTTGGCAGTAGCCCAAAAACAATTCTTGTTGATCTTACAATTGCTCCTACATTCTCCGAAATTATTTATGACAAAAAAGAAATTTACAATTATGTAAAAAACATCCTTACACTTGAAGCTATTGCTTGTAAAGATTGGTTGACGAATAAAGTAGATCGTTGTGTAGGAGGTAGAGTTGCAACTCAACAAACTTGTGGTGAGCTGCAATTGCCTTTGAATAATGTGGGTGTTATGACATTGGATTTTCACGGCAAACATGGAATTGCAAATGCAATTGGTCATGCTCCTTCCGGTGCATTAATAAACGCTAAAAAAGGTTCGCAACAATCAATTGCAGAATCCTTGACTAATATTATTTGGGCACCTATGAACGATGGCTTAAAATCCGTTAGTTTATCCGCTAATTGGATGTGGCCTTGTAAAAATGAAGGGGAAGACGCCAGATTGTATGAAGCTGTTCAAGCTGTTTCTGAATTTGCAATGGCTCTAGGAGTTAATATTCCTACTGGGAAAGATTCATTATCAATGGCTCAAAAATATAAGGATAAAACTGTCCTTTCTCCTGGAACCGTAATCATTACTGCTGCTGGTCATGTAAGTAATATTCGCCAAACAATTGAACCAGTTCTTAAAGCAAACGGAGAAGACATTATTTATATTGATTTTTCAGGCGAAGAAAAAGTGTTAGGAGGTTCCAGTTTTGCTCAAATACTAAGTAAAGTTGGAAAGGATACTCCTGGTATTAAAAATCCTCGGGCTTTCGCCCAAAAGTTTAACTT
Source organism: uncultured Saprospiraceae bacterium (assembly GCA_964403985.1). Classification (GTDB taxonomy): domain Bacteria; phylum Bacteroidota; class Bacteroidia; order Chitinophagales; family Saprospiraceae; genus JAHDFB01. Next base: position 351 of record CAYOIL010000294.1, on the reverse strand, counting down.
GATTCAAGAAGCTATTAAAGAAGATATGATTGTAGCTGGACATGATATTTCGTCAGGTGGCCTAATTACTACCTTACTTGAATTGTGTTTTAGCAGTACTAAAGTTGGGGCTAAAATCAACTTGGACAGCTTAACGGAAAACGATATAATCAAATTATTATTTGCTGAAAACAGTGGTATAATTGTACAAGCAAAAGATGACGAACTAGCTGCTTTTCTTCATGAAAATGGAATTGACTTTACAACTTTGGGACAATCCAATGCATCTGGTGAATTAAGCATCGAACATCAAAGTGAAAATTGGAGATTTGATGTTGCTAAGTATAGAGATATATGGTATAGCACATCAGC
>CAYOIL010000293.1:0-4970 GCA_964403985.1 uncultured Saprospiraceae bacterium | reverse complement strand
AGCAGATACTACAGAGAGAAAAGTTGAAATCTGCCAAAGGGCTTATAAAATACTAACGGAAGAAGTGGGTATGGATCCATATGATATCATTTTTGATCCCAATATTTTTGCTGTTGCTACTGGAATCGAAGAGCATAACGAATACGCTATCAATTTCATTGATGCGACTAGAATCATAAAAGAAACTTGCCCCGGAGCAAAAGTGTCAGGAGGAGTCAGTAATATTTCATTTTCGTTTCGCGGGAACAACTTAGTTCGAGAAGCAATGCATACTAGCTTTTTGTATCATGCAATTAATGCTGGAATGGACATGGGAATAGTGAATGCAGGGATGATAGAGGTATATGAACAATTGCCTAAAGACCTACTGAATTTAGTAGAAGATGTACTTTTCAATAGGAAGGATAGCGCCACTGAAGAATTGGTGAAATATGCAAATGAGAATGCAGGTGGTGGTAAGAAAAGAGAAAAGAACTTAGATTGGCGAAAAGAGGAAGTAGGCAAAAGAATAGAATATGCTTTAGTAAATGGTATAACTGAATTTATAGTAGAAGATACAGAAGAAATTAGACAGTTAAAAGGCCGACCAATAGAAGTTATAGAAGGTCCATTGATGGACGGAATGAATGTAGTAGGAGACTTGTTTGGTGCAGGAAAAATGTTTTTACCTCAGGTGGTAAAAAGTGCGCGAGTGATGAAAAAAGCCGTGGCGTATTTGGAACCATATATAGAGGAAGATAAACAAGAAGGAGAGAGTTCGTCCAATGGTAAAATATTAATGGCAACTGTAAAAGGTGATGTACATGATATTGGAAAGAATATTGTAGGTGTTGTCTTAGCATGTAATAATTATGAAATAATCGATTTAGGAGTTATGGTTCCTATGACGAAAATATTGGACACAGCTCAGCAGGAAGATGTAGATATAATAGGATTGAGTGGTTTAATTACCCCTTCTTTGGATGAGATGGTTTATGTGGCGAAAGAAATGGAATCAAGAGGAATGAAAACTCCTTTGTTGATAGGTGGAGCAACGACATCGAGGGCACATACTTCGGTAAAAATCGATCCTGAGTACAGTGGGGTAGTTGTTCATGTTTTGGATGCGTCGAGAAGTGTAGGTGTGGTTAGTGAGTTATTACAAGACGATGAAAATGGCAGAAATAACTACATCATCGATGTAAAGGAAGGCCATACAAGGATGCGAGAACAGCAAGGGAAGAAGAATGTAGACAGTATGTATGTCAGCTTGGAGGAAGCGAGGAAGAATCCTATTTTAATAGATTGGGATTCTTACGAGGTTCCGGTTCCTAAAAATGTGGAGGTCGGCAGGATAGAGGATTTTGACTTGTCTTTATTGGAAGAATATATTGATTGGACTCCCTTCTTTATAAGTTGGCAGTTAGCGGGAAAGTATCCAGCGATTTTAGAAGATAAAATAGTGGGCTCGGAGGCCCAAAGGTTATTTAACGATGCACAATCAATGTTAAGGAGAATATTCGTTAATAACTGGCTTCGTGGAGAGGTATATTATGGTTTGTTTCCTTGTAATAGCGAGGGAGATGATATAATAGTTTATGATAAAGTAGGAGGAAAAGAGATAAAGCGATTACATCATTTAAGACAACAAAGAAAAAAAGCAAGCAAGAATTCCAATTACTGTTTGAGTGATTTTATTGCACCAGTTGAAAGCGGTAAAGTGGATTATATTGGAGGTTTTGCAGTTACATCGGGAATAGGGATTGAAAAACATGTAAAGCTATTTGAGGAAGCACATGATGATTACAATGCGATATTATTAAAAGCATTAGCGGATCGATTAGCAGAAGCACTTGCTGAATATATGCATGAAAAGATTCGTAAAGATATTTGGGGATACGATGTTTCTGAGCAACTGGACAATAGTGCATTAATAAAAGAAAAGTACAGGGGAATACGACCTGCTCCAGGCTACCCAGCATGTCCAGAACATACGGAGAAAGGCACTTTGTTTAAATTATTGGGAGTAGAAAATATTAAGTTGACAGAGAGTTATGCAATGTATCCAGCAGCATCGGTCAGTGGTTGGTATTTCGGGCATCCAGAATCTAGGTATTTCGGGCTAGGAAAGATAAGGAAAGATCAGGTATTGGACTATGCTAAGAGAAAGGGGATGACAGAAGAAGAAGCGATGAGATGGTTGATGGCTGTTTATGTGTAGAGGGAATTCGAAATAATATGAAAATTACCAAATTACTAATCTTTGTATATTTTTTATCGATAATTATTGGATGTTCAAATTCACAAATTAAATGTGAAAATGTCGAATATTATTTCCCATTTACTTCTGAAAATATAGAAAATTTTGGTCTTGATTCCTTTGTCAATAAATGGTATTCAAAACATCTCCTTTCAATGAATGAACCAAATTTTCAGTGTACAAAAGTATGCGAACAAATTCGCTTAACCTTTTTACCCACTTGGGGAAATCCAGAAATATTTAGAATAGAAAAATGTGGTTTTGATATAAATGGATTCTATAAAAAAACTAATGGAGCAGGTGGTTATGATCAAGGAGATTTAGCAATAAATGAAATCAAAGAACTCACAATAAAGGATTGGAATTTAATGAATGCTAAATTTTCAAAACTAAAATCTAATAGACTGTCTAATGAACAAAATGGCGGATTAGATGGAAGTATATGGCTTATAGAAAGAATAGTAAAGGAGAAATATGAATACATTGAAAGATGGACTTTAGAAAGAAAAGATATTGATCAGGAATTATTTGAATATTGTAAGGAATTTCAAAATATTACTAGATCTAGGTAAGTCTACATCATTAGAATGTTCATGTCGGACAAAGATTTTATAAATCCAAATAATCCTCTTTTAGAAGGGAAATAAAAGTAAATTAAACAATGAAAATAACAACATTTCTAACTTTTGTTGGGGAACAATGTGGTAAAGCAGAGGAAGCGATAAACTTTTATATTTCCATTTTTCCTAATTCTGAAATTAAAAGTATTCGAAAATATGCTGAAGGCGAATCTGGTGGAACTCCTGAGGTTATCAAATATGGAGTGTTTACTCTAAATGGAAATGAATACATGGTTTCCGAAAGTAATTATAAGCATGCATGGTCGTTTACTCCGGGAGTATCTCTTTTCGTTTCTTTCCAATCTGAGGATGAGATCCGCAATATTTACAATCAACTTTCTTCGAATGGAGGTAAAGTTATGGTTCCTTTGGATAATTACAATGGAGAAGGAGATTATGGATTTGGTTCAAAATTCGGATGGTGTGAGGATAAATACGGGATTTCTTGGCAGCTTAACCTTGACTAATTTTGGTTGTATTTCAAAACTACAATTCGAATTCATAAACTACATCCAGGAAATGAACTTAAAAGATATGTCAAAATGTATCTTATTAGCGAAATAAAAAAAGAAAATTTAATATGATAGATAAGCTAAAATACAAAGACTTTAATAGGAACAGTACACTATTCAAGTTTTGATGAAAATTTCTTTGGTAAAATTGAAGGTATAAATGACTTAGTGACATTTGAAGGTGAAACTGTCAAGAAATTAAAAAACGCTTTTAAAGAAGCTGTTGAAGATTATATAGAATTGTGTAAAGAAGTAGGTAAAGTAGTATTTAAATCATTCAAAGGATCCTTCAATATTAGATTAAACCCTGAATTGCATTCGAAACTCTTTGAAAACGCAACTTTAAAAGGCAAAACACTTAATCAATACGTTAAAGAAGCAATAGTTGATAAATTATCAGCTGATGAGGCCTTATCAGCCTAAAAAATCATAATTATGAACTAATCATATTCTTCAATACCATTTCAACTACATTCTTCTTGGAATCCTTACTTCAACGGAATCTTCCTATCTGTTAACGAATGCAGAAAATTAACCAAATCCTTTTTCTGCCGATCCGTAAAGTTCAAAGGTTCAATCATTAAAGGATCAATATTGATAGGTTCCTTTACAAAATCGTAAGGATTACTGTAAAAGTCCACCACTTCTTCCAATGTCTCAAACATCCCATTGTGCATATAAGGCGCAGTTAATGCTACGTTCCTTAAACCAGGAACTTTGAATTTGCCTATATCATTGGTATCTTTTGTAATGTCATATCGACCTTTATCCTTTAATTTTTTTCCATCAAATAAACCAATATTTCTATATTCATCACCTGTAAAATCAGGCCCAAAATGACAATCAAAACACTTGAATTCATCAGCAATAAAAATATCTCTTCCTCTTAATTGAGATGCCGTCATTGCCGTTTTCTCAACGTCGTTTAACCACAGGTCATGAGGAGCGGTTCCATTACTTTCTAGGCTGCGCTGGAATTGTGCCAATGAATGTGCAATATTAAACGAGTCGGGTTTAACATTATAAACCGCTAAAAAAAGGGAATCATAAGTAGGGCTTTCTCGAATTCGTTTAACCGCGATTTCATAAGACAAATTCATTTCGACAGGATTCTCTATCGGTATTATTGCTTGTTCTTCTAGGGTGTTTGCCCTGCCATCATAGAAAAAATAAGGTCGACTAAGCATATTCATCACAGAAGGTGTATTTCTTATTCCTAAACTATCTCCCACACCTAGCGAAAACGCTCGATTATCAGCAAAAGCAAATTCAGGTTTATGACAAGATGCACATGAAATAGTTTGGTCCAATGAAAGAATAGGATCAAAAAACAATTCTTGCCCCAGTTCTTCGGGAGTCGATATCTTTTGAACAGTATCAACCAGCCGCCCTTCTTGATTAACTGAAAGACTGGTAAGGCCTAGGAGCACTAAAAGTATAAAAACAAAAGCTTTCATTTATTTTCAAGTGAATTTGAATTAAATTGGACTATAATGATCAGGTGAAACTTCAGAACAACGATTTAGAAAAAGTTTGCAAGCCACTATGTAGCCTTCCCCAAAAATAGGACAGTTAATAAAATTGTAAATTTAACTGAAA
>CAYOIL010000292.1:0-4995 GCA_964403985.1 uncultured Saprospiraceae bacterium | reverse complement strand
TCCAAGAGCTTTAGATTTTTATTATTCTCGTCAACTCCCGAATGAGGCATGGAGGTAGGCATTAATAAAAATGAACCTTCATTTAGTGAAGGCATAAATTCTTGACCAGTATTCTGGAAAACCTGAATTCCCATAAATATGATAAGCCCTACTATTCCAAGAAAAATTATTTTAATACCAAGTAAGAACCTAAGAATATGCTCGTAGAAATGAATAATCGTCCAGAAAAAAGACAACAAGATTGCAACCGTTAATATTACAAAAACACTGTTGGAGAAAATCGACTTATTTACACCAAGAGGCATCCATTGCATAGTCAGAAAAATCGCAATGATCAAGGCGATAATTATATTAGAAATAATTTTGTAAGTCTTTGATTTTCTTGGCCATTTGTTATCAATTAAAATTTGTAGCAAACTTAGCGAACTAATTAAAGTTACAATGAGTACGATGAAATTTGAGGTGATAAAAAAGCCTATAATTGAGCCAATAACTAAAGCAAAATTTAGGGCAGTTCCTATTTTCTTTCTATTGATTTTTGCTTTAAATATAGAGTGGGCAATTGGAGGGATAAACACTAAAGCAACTATGACTGCTGAGATCAATGCAAATGTTTTTGTATATGCCAATGGACGGAAAAGTTTGCCCTCCGCTGCTTCCATTGCGAAAACAGGAAGAAAACTAACAACTGTTGTAGCGACGGCTGTTAGTACTGCCGATCCTACTTCCATTGTTGCCTCATAAACTGATGTAAGCAGTGATTCTTTAGATTTCATTTTCTCTTTCCGATCCACAATACTCTCGGTTAATACAATTCCCATATCTACCATAGTACCAATGGCAATAGCGATACCTGATAAGGCCACGATATTGGCATCAACACCAAAGTATTTCATCGCTATAAAACACATCAAAACTGCGATTGGCAACGATCCAGCAACTAAGATTGAAGATTTAAGATTGAATAATAAGAGGATAACCACAATAATCGTAATCAGAATTTCAAGACTCAAAGCTTCTTCTAGAGTCCCTATAGTCTCATTAATTAATTGTGTCCTATCATAAAATGGAACAATTGTAACTTGAGAAATTGTGCCGTCGCTTAAGGTTTTACTCGGAAGGCCTGGCGCTATTTCGTTTATTTTTTCTTTTACATTATTGATAACTTCCAGTGGGTTGGATCCGTATCTTGCAACTACAACTCCACCCACAGCATCAGCACCTGATTTATCCAGAATTCCTCTTCTGGTTGCTGGTCCAACATATACTTTTGCAATGTCACCGATCTTTATGGAGGTACCATTAACAGTCCGTACAACACTATTTTCGATATCCGAAATTGATTTGACATAGCCCAATCCTCGAACAAAATATTCTGCTTGGTTTATTTCTATAGTTTGGGCGCCTATATCAAGATTACTTCCTTTGATAGCAGTCATAACCGCAGATAATGAGATTCCTTTGGACTTCATAGCTGATGGATCAACATCTACTCGATATTCTTTAACAAATCCACCAATCGATGCAACTTCAGAAACACCTTGGGTAGCAGATAAGCCATATTTTACATAGAAATCTTGAATGGACCTCAAGTCTTGGGGATTCCACCCTCCAGTTGCGTTTCCATCTTTATCTCTTCCTTCTAATGTGTACCAAAATATCTGTCCTAGGGCAGTCGCATCTGGTCCTAGGGTAGGAGCTACACCCTCTGGCAATAGATTTGCTGGAAGTGAATTTAGTTTCTCCAAAATCCGACTTCGACTCCAGTAAAACTCGATGTCCTCTTCGAAGATCAGGTATATACTAGAAAAACCAAACATGCTATTACTTCGTACACTTTTTACCCCAGGAATACCGAGTAATGAAGAAGTTAATGGATAAGTGATTTGATCTTCTACATCTTGAGGAGAACGGCCCATCCATTTTGTAAATACAATTTGCTGATTTTCTCCTATATCAGGAATCGCATCGACAGATACAGAATCTCTAGGCAACCAATTGATTCCAAAATCAAATGGAGCAACAACAATTCCCCATCCTATAAATAGAATGAGAATCAACCATGTTATGAGTTTGTTCTCTAAAAAGAACTTGACTATAAATTTCAATATACATCAATTATCAAATGAACAATAAATCATTCGAAGATCACAAAGGATCAATGATTTTTTGTTTCTAGTAACACGCAGACTTAGTCTAGGTGCTTATTATAACGGATGTATTTAAATGAGAAACCTTCCCAACTGGACATAGATATCCTTTGAAGGCAATAAAACTTGGTTTTCTAAAAAAGTTGAAAGGGAAGCCTTTTGTGGTTGATTTAATACAAAAACCTGCGTGTGGATTGGGTTCGAAGAAACTTGAAAATCCTCTATCTGAACAGTTTCTTGAGCATAATAGTCGAAGTCAATTTCTTCAACTTCTAATGTCTGATTCGAACAGCAAGAATTGTCAGATTTTTTTTCCAATTCCATTTTGGCATGATGAGGACAAGTAATTTTGGCCGTGTGACATTGTTTAGCTTCACCCACGAAGCTGAACGACTTAAACTCTCCCTTACAAAAATGCATATCTATTGATAGTCCTGTAGATGACACGAAGACAAGAGTAGCTAATGCTACCCAATACACTTTATGTAAAACATTGATTTTCATACCTACACAAAAATATGATTTTATTTTTAGTAGGATTTGATAAATTTTGATGATTGTTTGATTGCTGGTTTACTTATGCATAATATTTAAGTTAGATTTAAAAAGAAATATGTTATCTTTATACAGTCCATAAAGATGCTCAATCCTGCTCATTCTAATTCATACTATAAGTTCGTTATTCGGTGCGTAGGTAATATTTGAAAAGTACAATCAATTGATTTTCAGAAGATAAAAGTAGGTGGTTCGAATCCTATCACCCCTACTAACTTAAAGCGTATCGATTCATTTCGATGCGCTTTTTTTATACCCCTTGGTCAAAAAAATAATTCAAATAAAGAAAAGAGGTGCTAAGCGGTATCTTGAGGATCAGAAGAAATAGCGCATCACACCAAGGCATGAGGGGCGAATGTTCGAATCTGGCCTACCCTCCTGCGAAATGAGTTTCGCTGTTCACCATTAAATCGATTTGCAATCGATTTTTAACGTGGTTCACCCCTACAACTTAAAGCGTATCGATTCATTTCGATGCGCTTTTTTTATACCCCTTAGTCAAAAAAATAATTTAAATAAAGATAAGAGGTGCTAAGCGGTATCTTGAGGATCAGAAGAAATAGCGCATCACGCCGAGGCGTGAGGGTCGAAAGTTCGAATCTTGCCTACCCTCCTGCGAAATGGATTTCGCAGTTCACCACTAAATCGATTTGCGATCGATTTTTAACGTGGTTCACCCATACAACTTAAAGCGTATCGATTCATTTCGGTGCGCTTTTTTTTATACCCTTTGGTCAAAAAAATAATTTAAATATGTATACAGTTTATATTCTTTACAGTAAGAAAATAAAAAACCATTATACAGGTTTTACTTCTCAATCAATCGAAGAAAAATTATCCTATCATAATTATAACAATAAAGGTTTTACTGGGAATTCTGATGATTGGAAAGTCATATATACGCAGGTTCACATGTCAAATCATGAAGCCATGAAAATTGAGAAACAAATAAAGAAAAGAGGTGCTAAGCGGTATCTTGAGGATCAAAAGAAATAGCGCATCACTCCGAGGCGTGAGGGGCGAAAGTTCGAATCTGGCCTACCCTCCTGCGAAATGAGTTTCGCAGTTCACCACTAAATCGATTTGCGATCGATTTTTAACGTGGTTCATCCCTACAACTTTGAAAGCCTTGAACGAAAAAGTTCAAGGCTTTTTTATTGCCGTTAAAAAACAAATTATTCTATCTGTTGGTGATCGCTCTCTCCTTTCAGTAGATTTTTTTTTAAATCCAAATTAACCAAGTCCTGCCACTACCCTTACCCTAACACAACTCAATTAACTCATTCCCTATTAATCCTTTTATAAAACCAAAGCATCAACAAAAAACGTCGAATTTACTTCAAAGCTATGATCTTGGGTAAGTAACTCATCTGTAACCGTTGCTACTCGAAGTGAAAATTTATCTTTTACAATATATTCCTTTAGATTATTTTCTGAACCTTCAATTGTAATTGTACTTCCTACATCTTCTGGGACCTCATCAATAGATGCTATTTTTATCTCTGATAAACCTTCTGCGTTTAGATAGATTTCAGCAGATTTTAAAAATGAAAAATCTGCACCAGAGGGAGATATCACTTCAATTTCAATCGATTCCAAATTAATTAATTGAACTAAATCAACATTGGTATTATTAGCTGAAAACTGCCCTTCTGCATTAGTCTCCATATCTGGAGTTAGCAAGTCTACAGGTAAATTAATCGACAAATTTGCAGGAACTGTAACTTCTGTAGAATAATTCATTCTAAATTGAGTGAACTTGTCGATTTTTTCACATGATGAAAAATAAATCGTTAATAGAATTAAGAAAAGAAATGAATTTTTCATATAAAAATATTTTTAAACTATTTTACTTAAAATAAAAGGATAATAAATCTGAGCTTCCTCATGAGGCTTGAAAATAATACATCAACAAGCAATTCGTATCGTCTATTTATTCAAATTATTAAAACGCTTGATGTTACTTTAAGTTGCATTGTATTTGAAAATGCTAATAAATCATCGAAATTTAGAAAAAAATTACTACTCTCTACGGAATGTTTATTACCTAACTCAGTTAAATGATAAAATAACAATGGAATAACCCGAGTTATCAATTATCGCTCTTATTTAATTACAACTCGGGTTAAAAGCTAATATGGACCCATAATGGTACAGATGTATTATGAGCCCAATTAGTCTCCAATAAACTTCTAGAAGTTTACTTGTTCACAGGGTTTAAATTGACATAAATTTATCTTGCAAAAACACCCAAAATCAAATATGTCGTAGGGTCGGTTGTATCTATATC
>CAYOIL010000291.1:0-5002 GCA_964403985.1 uncultured Saprospiraceae bacterium | reverse complement strand
GACCGATTCTATGCTTGTTAACTATATTTTTGGTTTCTTTTCTTTGTTTTAATATTGTGAAAAATCGCGGAAAAATATACCAATGAGCCCTTGCTATCGCCCATGTGTTTTTAGGTTTTTTCTGTAAAAGTATTTGAATGGCAGCAATTCCATCTAATATTAATCTTAGAAAAAACTTAAAAAACCAGAATTTACTTTCATCATTTTTAATAATAGAAATCAGATTATTTCTGAAATTCAAATATGTTTTATTGGGGCTTTCATAAGACAAAGTCCCTCCACCTAAATGATATACATGAGAAGCTGGATGGACTAAAACTTTATATCCTGCTTTTTTCATTCTCCAACAAAAATCAATTTCTTCTTGATGAGCAAAGTAAGAGGTGTCGAATCCTTCTAGTTTATCGAATAATTCTTTTCGTACTACCATAGCTGCTCCACTTGCCCAAAATACTTCCATTGGGTCATTATACTGCCCTTCATCAGTTTCTACTGTAGAGAATAGGCGTCCTCTACAAAAAGGGTATGAGAGAAAATCCATAAAGCCTCCACTAGCTCCTGCATATTCAAATTTGTCCGGATCTTCGATAGAGCGAATTTTGGGCGATACAGCCCCTATTTTTTCATCGCTTTCCATCAGTTCAATAATAGGATCAAGCCAATCTTGTGTACATCGGATATCAGAATTAATTAAAGCGACATATTTATTATCGATTTGTTCTAAACCTTTATTATATCCACCGGCATAACCATAGTTTTTCGTAAATTCTAATAATCGATATTCTGGATGCCATTCTTTTAAAAAAGGTACAGAATCATCTTGACTAGCATTGTCAATTATTATATAGTCTACATCTTTCGAAGAAGAGTGAAGTGTAGAAGGCAAATAAGACTCTAGTATTTCTTCTCCATTATAGTTCAAAATAACTATTGCTGTTAAAGGCTTTAAGTTATTTTTTACTGATTTGAACTTTTGAAGAATTCCACGAGCTGATATTTCATCTTTTCTCAACTGAAGTTTTAAAGCGTCTAATCCATCAAATTTCTCGTCATCTCTTATAAAATCGATTAATTCTAAACGAATATATTCACCATAGATATTTTGATTGAAATCAAAAATATTAACTTCAATAGAGGTTTCAGCTTTCTTGTGAATAGTTGGTTTTGAACCAATATATAACATGCCTTCATGATGATTTTGCCCATGATGAACTTTCACTGCATAAATACCTGAAGGTGGAATTAATTTGTTTTTATCGTCGACATGAATGTTGGCCGTTTTAAATCCTATTTTTTGACCTATTTGTTCCCCATAAACTACCTTTCCTGAGATCATGTAAGCGTAATTTAAGAAGTTATTAGCCTGACTTATCTCATTATTCAATAAGCTATTTCTAATTTTTGTAGAACTTATCGTAATCTCAGCAATTTCTTGTTCATCAATCTTTATTGTTTTGAAATTATATTTATCTTCATAAGATTGCAATAAACCAATATCTCCTTGTCTATTCATGCCGAAACGATGATCGTAACCTATTACAACGTAGGAAGGATTGAATTTTTGCATTAAAAATTTCTCCACATATTCACGTGGATCTTGCTGAGAAAATTCAATTGAAAAAGGAACTATTACTACATGATCGACTCCGTGCATTTTGAAAAGTGTTAGCTTTTCTTCAAGCGAATTTAGTAATTGAAGTGAATTATCTAAAGGGTAAATTACTTGTCTAGGGTGTGGATAAAAAGTTATGACAATACTTTCGCTTTTAATTTCGGCAGCAAGTTCATTAATTCTTTTTATTAGTTTTTGATGACCACGGTGTACCCCGTCAAAGGAACCTATCGTGATGACAGAATTCTTAAAAGCTGGTAATTCATTTAGATTTTTATGAACCTTCATTCACTGTAGGATATATCACAAATGTAGGAATAAAATTGCTTGATTTTTTCATTAATAATGGAATTGCTTTTTATTTATAAAGAGTTAACATCATTGTATTTTATAAAACTGATCGTGGTTTCTATCATAATGAAAACTATTGTCATTTTCTTTATCCAAAATTTCTTGTAATTCATCAATAGGGCTAAACATTCCTTCATGTGTTAACTGAAATGTTCCCCAGTGAATTGCAAAACTAGTTTCAGGTGCTAATTCCTTGTGAGCTAAGAATGCATCTTCAGGTGCCATGTGAACATGCTGCATAAAAGATCTTGGTTTATAAGCACCGATAGGAATTAATGCTAAATGTATATTTGGGAAATCTTGTTTTATTCTTTTAAAGTGATCATCATAACCAGTATCACCTGCAAAGTATATATTTTTTTCTGTTGAACTAAACATCCAGCTTCCCCACAATGTTTTTCTAGGTGAGAAAAGTCTATTGCTCCAGTGTTTTGCAGGTAAAAAAGTAATTTTTATTTCTTTATTAATATAGTCATCAAACCAATCCATTTCGATAACATTTTTAATATCGAATTTTTCTAAAAATGCTTTTGTACCTAATCCTACAAATATTTTTGGAGCATCTCGATTACTTAATTTTTTTAAAGTTTCTACATCAAGATGGTCATAATGGTCATGAGATAATACAATGACATCAATTTTGGGTAGAGAATCGAAGGGTATAGAAGGAGGCCTATATCTGCTAGGACCTGCCCATAGAATAGGACTTGCTCTTTTTGAATATACAGGGTCGGTAAGAATATTTTGTCCTTTATGTTGTATTAGTACCGTTGCATGATTTACTTGCTTGTAGTGAATTGAATGGTCAGCAACTGAAGGGAAATGGAGTCTTTGGCTCGGAGATTTATCTATTTTCACCCATTTAGCTTTCTTGTTCTTAAGTTGGTATTTCATAAGATCAACAAAACTACCCATTTTATTGCCATTTGGGTTGTTGAATCTCTTGCCGTCCCATCTTTCAGTAATTGGCCCTTTATAGTTTGGAACTCTGAATGTTTTGCATCCATAAACTGACAGCCCAATAATTATTATAAGGAGGGTAATCAGTATATAATTGAGCATATGAATGAGCTTAGATTTTTGATTTTGGGGTTTAACCCCAAAAAAAATTATTTATGTAGTCTTGCTTGTCTATCGAGTAAAACTTGTTCAGTTTCTTCTCTTTCAGGATCTGGTAAACAACAATCAACAGGACATACAGCTGCACATTGTGGCTCTTCGTGAAAGCCCTTGCATTCTGTACATTTATCAGCTACAATAAAATAATAGTCTTCATAGACAGGTGCATTTTCCCCTTCTGAGTCCACCACTGAGCCATCTTCTAGAGTATAATCCCCAGTAACAGTAGTTCCTTCGCTCATTTTCCAGTTTACACCACCTTCATAAATTGCATTGTTAGGACACTCTGGTTCACATGCGCCACAATTAATACAATCATCTGTTATATAAATCGCCATTATCTAAATTTTCTACAAAAGTAATATCTGATTGACTTAAAAGGTTCATTAAGACCTAATTATTTATCATAAATTCGTCCGGACTTATTAATTGTCGTGGAATTTGCTTGTTGAGTACCCATCATAAGGACATCTTGAATGTTCACATGCTTAGGTTGCATAACGATAAAAAGTATAGTTTTTGCTACGTCTTTACTAGTCAAAGGATTAAAGTCTTGGTAAATTTTTGCTTTATTTTTATCACCGTCAAATCTATTCAGTGCAAATTCAGTCTCTTCGACATGAGCAGGACTTACTTGAGAAACTTTTATTCCATAGGAATGTAAATCAAGTCTCATTCCTTTTGTCAAGGCATCAACAGCATGTTTAGTTGCACAATAGACCGCTCCTTTCGGATATACTTCATGTCCTGCTGTCGAACAAATATTAATTATATGCCCCTTCTTTCGATTAACAAATGATTTCGAAACGATTTTAGACAAATAAAGTAGGCCCTTAATATTGGTGTCAATCATTGTCTCCCAATGATCCAAAGAACCTTCATGAATAGCATCTAATCCTTTGGCACCACCAGCATTATTTACTAGTATAGATATTTTACTGATTATGTCTTTATTAAGTGATTGCCAAGCCTTTTTTACAGCTTTCTTATCTGTTATGTCAAAATCTAAAACAGTAATTTGAACTCCATATTTTAGCTTTAATTTTGACTTTACTTCAACTAGTTTTTCTTTTCTTCGCCCTGTGATAATAAGGTCATATCCAGCTTTTGCAAATTCTTTTGCACATGCTTTTCCTATTCCAGAAGATGCTCCCGTAATCAAAGCAATTTTAGAATGTCTTTTCATTTTACATTATCTTTTTAAGCTCAGCATAAAATTCGCTTTCGAATTCTTTGTATTTGGAAGTTGCTGGTCCATTAAATCCAGTATGTATATAGTGAACTTTATTGTTTTTGTCAATCATCATCAACGTCGGAAATGAGATTACTTTATTTAAGAAAGGAAAAGTCTCGCTTGCTAAACTTTTACTCAATGTTCCACCATAAACAATAGGAAAAGTCAGCTCCATTTTTTTTGCATATCTTTCAAGAATTGGTAACGCTTTTTCCTTTTCTTTTGGCCTTTCAAATCCCACAGCCATAATTTCAACTTGATCTTTGTATTTTTCTTTCACTTGATTTAAAAACTTCATTTCATCCTTACAATTTGGACACCAAGTTCCCATTATTGTTACGATCTTAGCTTTATTATCAAAAATAGGGTCATTTATTGATAATTCTTTTCCATCAATTCCAGTAAAAGCAAAATCTATTGTTGGTTTTTCTTCAGTCAAATAAGTCAATTCACTGGGATCAGTTAAATTAAAATTGTTATTCCTTTTTCCAGACCATGAGCATTTGTAATTTTTACCGCTTCGGAAAGTACCAATAATATTATCTTGATCAATCATTTTAATACTGAAAAGAAAAGCATGACTTCCGTCAAAAACACTTAAATATGCTTTATTATCTTGCACTGTTCCTTCTAAAAATCTATAATCACCAGTTTCAGTAAGGAATGTACCCGTAAGATCATTCCCG
>CAYOIL010000290.1:2997-5009 GCA_964403985.1 uncultured Saprospiraceae bacterium | reverse complement strand
GAATAAGGTACCTGTGTTATGCGGGAACGTTGGAGTCAATTAGCAATTAAAGCAAATAACAAGGAGCAATGCCAGCAGGATGTTGAAAATTGAGGATTTTAACAAGGTATACAAATAAAAAAGAGAGTTTCCATCTTTATGAAAACTCTCTGAGAATAGGTCAATAAATTCTTTTAAATTTCCCTAAAAGAATTAATCTTTGAATGTGAAGAAAATTCTTCATCCGACAACTTACTATCGGTTCATTCCTTATTTTTTTGCAAGGCTTTTTGATTTTGGGCTTAAAGCCCAAAATTCTTCCTTATTTTATTACAGTTACATCTCCTTTCAATAGACGTTGAGTTCCATCAATCATAGTCACTTTAGCGTACCAAGCGAACACGGCAGGGTTAACAGGCTCTCCTTTGAATGTACCATCCCATCCTTCTGTTAAGTCTCCAGGAACAATATTTTCATTCTCCCATACAAGCTCTCCCCATCTATTATACACATAGATCTCATCTATATTATCGAGTTGATTTCCACTGAATAATGTCCATTCATCGTTCGTACCATCTCCATTTGGCGAGAATACATTCGGTGCATAAACTTTACTTCTTCTATCTACATAAATTGTTACCGATTCAGCAGCCATACATCCGTAGATGTCAACTAAAGTAGCAGTGTAAACAGTTGTTTCGTAAGGTGTAGCTAATGGATCCATACATTCGTAACAACTCAATGTATTATCGAACGGTGACCATATAACTTCATCTACTAGACTATCTACAATGTTAATTGTTGCTTCTAATTGTGCAGATTCGCCTAAATCAATGTACTGATCTGGCCCAACATCAATATCAAGATCTAATCCTTCAAACAATGTGATTGTGTCCATCGCAGTACAACCATTACTTGCAGTAACTGTCACTACATAAGTACCACCAGGTAAGTTTTCAAATATCGGCTCAGTAGATTGTGCTCCATTATTTAATGAATATGTGAAAGGTCCTATACCTCCTACAACATCAATTATTTCAACAACACCTTCATTCTCTCCATAACATGGATTTATTCCAATTACTTCAATGTCAGTAATAGGCATTCCGTTATCCTCTACGAGCACACTATCTAAGTTGCTACATCCAGAAATA
Organism: uncultured Saprospiraceae bacterium; assembly: GCA_964403985.1. Taxonomy (GTDB): domain Bacteria; phylum Bacteroidota; class Bacteroidia; order Chitinophagales; family Saprospiraceae; genus JAHDFB01. The sequence continues at coordinate 3,876 of CAYOIL010000290.1, read as the reverse complement.
TTATCGTAGACTTCAATGTAATAAGTACCAGGAGCGTCAATTGACGGTGTCAAAGTATTTATTCCTGTTACGAAACTTCCATTAGCAGTTGTCCAATTATAAGTGTAATTACCTCCTGTTGACGTTCCATTACCATTAAGTGAGATTGTAGTATTATCGCAATCTATAGAAGCATTTTCACCAGCTTCTGCGACAGGAACATTTATATTCTCATTAACGACAATCGAATCTATATTAGTACAATTATTACTTGTATCAATTATTTGTAAGTAATAAGTTCCAGGCTCATCAACCATAATATTAATAGAATCAGAATCAGTAATTATATTTCCTTCTTCTGTAGTCCATATGATTATAGTATTCTCATTCTGAGTTGAACTATCAGCCTGAATCATCACCTCATCAATATCACAATTTAATAATGCAGGCTCATCAATTATAACAAATGGATAGTCAACAAGATCAATGACTTGAACTGTATCATAATTAATACAATTCGTTTCTTCATCCAATACTACAAAGATATATGTACCTTCTAATCCTGTTTCATAGAACATAGAATCTGCCCCATCGATAGGATTTCCATCACCGTCCATCCATTGATATACAAAGTCACCAATTGACGATTCAGAACCATCAAGAATTACTGATATTGTAGAACAGTCTAAGAACATATCTCTTCCAGCATCAGCTACTGGAATATCTTCATCTGCATCTATAAATACACTATCAATTGATGAACAACCTGACAATGTATCTATAACTGTCAAGTAATACATACCTCCTGCATTCACATTTGCAATAGGTGAATTCTCACCAGAAACAATGTTTCCGGCATTTGTAGTCCATTGGTAAACAATGCTAGGGCCTGATGTAGAC
>CAYOIL010000290.1:443-2987 GCA_964403985.1 uncultured Saprospiraceae bacterium | reverse complement strand
ATGTAGACGCTGAACCATTAACTGATCCTTGAATTACTTCACAAGTAATTTCAAACGGAAGCCCTGCATCTGCAATTGGTTGTTCTGTTATTATTATTGTTACAGTTTCTGAATCAGGACCACAAGGTTCATCTGGAGTAACTGTATATTCAAATGTATAAGTTCCCGCATTTTGACCAGTTATATTGAATAGACCAATATTCGCATCAAATGCTCCACCAGTAGATGGATTAACGCTTGTTTCAGACCAAAGTCCACCTGTACTTTCTCCTGTAAGTAATTCCGCTAAGTCATAAGAGAAACTTTCACCTTCACAATAAGAATCAGCAGCTATTGCTTCACCAGCTGTCATTTCTTCAATAATCGTTATGTAGATTACACCTTCACTAGGACAATCAGGATCAATATCAGATAATATATAAGTCAATTCATAAATTCCACCATCAGCATCCGAACCATCAAATATTGTCCCATTTAATTGTGCAGGATTTGATCCTGCTGGTTCAGCAGTTATTTCCCAAGTACCAGGAGCTGATTCATTTGTATAATCATCTAAATCAATAATCGCTTCATCATTACATAAAGGATCTGGTGAAGTCAAATTAATTATAGGACAAGCACAATCATCAACTGTTACATTAACAATATAAGTGTTCGCTTCACAAAGTCCACCTGGCTCCCCTAGTGTATATGTAAATGTATATGTACCAGCCGTTACTCCGTCGAAATCTAGAATAGGGAAAGTACCACTTGCTCCAGAATTATCTACATCTACCCACTCTCCTTCTGTTGAACCTGAAATAATTAATCCATCAAAGTCAATTTCCGAACCTTTTATAGCAAGATTACAAACTACTGTATCCATTTCAACTACTGCTATATCACTAGGAATTACATTAACTGTTGCCATTCCTTCAACAAATCCATTACAATGCTCATTACTTACAGCTGTCAATGTAATAACAATATCTGCAGTAGGTGATGCAATAAGTTCATAAGGATCTTGAGTGATACCTTCTATTACATATTCTTGAGAATTTATCTCGAAAACAAGATCCCATGGACCCATTCCGGCAAAGTCTACGAATATTGATGTTGAATCACCTTCGCATAAATCATAATTTCCTTCAATTTCAGCAAAAGGTAAAGAATAGAATATTATTGGTTGTCCTACCGATATAGCAAGACACTCATCTTCCAAATCAATTTGACCACTTCCATCATTATTACCCACAACTGCCGAAATATAATAAACTACATCATAGTCCATATCGAATGGATTGAATGTAAATATTGGCTCACTATTAGTCGCAATAATTTCTCCAAGTTCATTAGTAGAAGAGGTGTGTAATATATAAGTCAACACATCATCATTATCAAGTACTTGAAGTAATGAGTCATATATGGCAAATAATTCTACAGAATCATCACAAGAACTTAAGGTATCAAGTGACATCATTCCTACTTCAGACACACAACCACAGTCAGGAGCCGAACCAGAAATCTCTATAGTATTACAGTCATTTCCATCAGAGAAAACAAAATCGTAAGTATCTGTTGTCAATGCTGCACTCTCCCATGTAAATGGTTCTTCACCTGTAGGATTTATAATTATGTCATTAACCATATAAGTAAACGGATCTCCTCCTTCAAACACTACAGTTACAACATATCCTAATCCATCATCTTCACAAATTGAAGTACTTGAGATTAATACTAATTCTTCAAGTAATTCAACAATTACACTTCCTTCAACTGTTACAGAACATCCGTTTGATGCAGTTATAGAAGAAATTGTGTATACACCTGCTTCAGATACATTCCACGAAATTGAGTTATCAGTCAATACAAATGTAGTATCGTAACCTTCTGTTGAAATTACGTTTACATCCCATGGACCGTCTCCATCTACCTCAATTGTAATTTGAACAAGGTCATTTGAGTTAGGACAAATTTCTCCAGCTCCACTGATTGTCGCAATCGAACTAGATAATCCATTAACTGTAAATGATTGTTCATTATCACAACCAGGTGTTCCATCGTATATATATACTATAGTTGTAGGATAAATTGTATCTCCCTGAGAGTATGCTTCTCCTTGTCCATTTTCTTCAAGGTAATAAGCTTCATTACCTGTAAGGCTTTCGCCCAAAATTTCTGGTAAAATGAAATAGTCACAAACAGCTACATCTTCTAAATCTTCAAGAACTGGACCTTCTATTATTGTTACAGTGAATGTAATTGAATCTCCACATTCATCTGTTCCAGTTACTACTTCTAAAATAGTCGTTACTTCTATTGTATCGCCACTTGTATATGTCATGCCTGTTTCATCAGTATATACTTCCGAACCACTTAAGTTTTCTCCTGTGATATCGCCTAATACATAGTATTCACATGCCGTAACATCTACTATTGGATCTACTATTGGACCATCTGAAATGGTAACAGTAAAGCTTATTGTATCTCCACATTCATCTGTTCCAGACACTACTTCTAAAATAGTCGTTACTTCTATTGTATCGCCACTTGTATATGTCATGC
>CAYOIL010000290.1:0-343 GCA_964403985.1 uncultured Saprospiraceae bacterium | reverse complement strand
ACATAGTATTCACATGCCGTAACATCTACTATTGGATCTACTATTGGACCATCTGTTATAGTAATTGTGAAGCTTATTGTATCACGACATTCTCCAGCTAAACTTATTACTTCTAAACTAGTCGTTACACTTATTGTGTCTCCTTCACTGTATGTTATTCCTGATTCATCAGTGTATACTTCAGTGCCACTTAGATTCTCACCTGTTATGCTATCTAATACAAAGTAATCACATACATTAACATCTGCTATTGCATCTAATATTGGTCCATCTTTTATTGTTACTGTTAAGCTTATTGTATCACTACATTCGCCAGCTAAACTTATTACTTCTAAACTAGTCG
>CAYOIL010000289.1:0-5017 GCA_964403985.1 uncultured Saprospiraceae bacterium | reverse complement strand
CGCGCTTCTTCAAGGACTCGAACCTTGGACCCTCTGATTAACAGTCAGATGCTCTAACCAGCTGAGCTAAAGAAGCATCAAACGACCTCTTTGTCGTAAGCGGTTGCAAAGATAATACTTCTTCTAATTTTACAAAGTTTTTAAAGAAAAAATTAAAAAAAATATCCACAACTTAGCCTTCGCCTATTAAAACGCCTTTCACTTTAGCTTTTCTTTTGTTTTGCATTCGTCTTATTGTTAAGTTTATCAAAGTTGCTCCCACAATTGCTGGTAGAAACCAAGTAATGTAAAATGGTAATACTAAACTAAAATTATTTACCATAAATGCTGTGAAAGTCGCTATGTAGGCTCCTCCCATTCTTGAAATATGATTGTATAAAGGTTTTCTTAATCCTTTCACGCCCTGATAGACTTTTCTTAAAAATCGAATATCTTGAACGGTGTTCGATAGTAATATAGTACCAAAAACCATTACTATAATGCCAGTGCCATTTTGTGTTATTAGCATATCATATATTCCAAATACAATCATACTCAATGCCGTAATAAATACAAAGCCAACAACTATATAATCAGAGCTTCTTAAGTTTTTAGCTCGATTGTTTAATGTAAGATATCTTCTGCCGGCAACTGCTAAATAAGTCGAGAAGATTCCTACTAAGAATAGAAATAATATAGCATTACCTTTAATAAAATACATAGGAACTACTGTCAAAAATACACCGATCATAGACCAATAATATGTCTTCCCAAATAGCTTGTGCTTTTTTATGTTCTTGTTTAACAACATCGCAAAAGCTCCAGTTATTAAAGCTGTAAAACCACAGATTACATGTATAATTAATAAGATCGAATAAATAGTCATAATTCATTTTTTTGGTTAATAACTATTCAAACATATTGATGAAAATCCTTACAATCAAATCAAAGGGATGACTAACAAAAAATAGGGATGAAGTACTATGTTTAGTGATGAAATACTAACTTAGGGACGAATAGCTAAGTACTTTTCACAATAGATTCACGGACACGAGGAGTAAATGAGCGACTAACGCGTGCAACTTTTTCAGTACCTTCAAAAAAGACGATATACCCTTGTGAATTTCCGTCATAATCCGAAGCATTTCCCAAATTAATTATGAAAGATCTATGTGTTTTCATAATTAATGGATCATCATTTATTACTTCTTCTACAGCTTTTAAGGTTGTTCTAAGCATTGTACTTTTAACTTCATTCCCACTCTTGAAATAAAAGCGTACATAATTCGACTCTGCTTCAGCAAATAAAAAAGCTAATGCATCAATTTGTATATTTTCTTCGGCATACATAGATTTAAATGTTAGTAGATTTTGATTCTGCCTAACATCTACTTGCTGCTTCAAATCTTTCGATTCACTTTTATATTTTTTCTCATTCTGCATCATTGATAAGGTGATAAAAAATACAGTAGGAAAAATCGCTACAAAAAAAGTGGAACTCAATACACCCAAAAAACTTGAAATACTTGATTCTAAATCAGTAAAAAGCATTAAGGTCAAAATATAATTAGATAAACCAATACAAATAATCATACCAAGAACATATAGAATATCCTTCCATAAGTTCCATTTTTCATCTTTCATATTCGGGAAGAAAATCGAAGGTATAACCATTTGGAATATACCAGTGATTATAGCACTAAGCAATCCATAAAATATAACTAAACCAATTCTTCCCCATCTAAAGTCTTGTGCAATATTTGATTGTAAAAAGTATAAAATGATACTTACAAAGCATCCAACAAAGACTGCAATTCCTACACTCCGAATAGGAGATGATGATCCTGGAATAGGATGAGGCGAATTTAGAATGCTCTTTATTTTACTTATCAATTTTTGTTTAACATTTTCTTTGAAACAAAGCTAGTAGAATTCTCAAACTTCTAGAAATTCAGACTTTTGTTCTTTGTTTCAGTTAGTTAGCGAAATTTATTTTGAAAGGAAGCCTTTGTTGCAATGTTAAATTTTATTTAAAATTCTATTTGGATAATCTAAAACGCAAATTTGACGTTATACCTCTGTAACATCATGAGATACATTTTATCTCGCTATTGCTTAACCTAAAATTATCTAATTATGAAAGAGAAAATAATGATATTGGAAGAAAAGAAATTTGGTTATGTTGTAATGAACCTTACCCACAAAGCTCATCAATTGATTCCATACGAAAAACTAGTAAAAAGAATAAAATGGGGAATGTATGAGCTAGTAAACGCTTGTATGTTACCAGTAAAATAAAAGGGGTTATAAAAATAAGAGGGTATTAACTAGGGTGCTTATTGTGCACCCTTTTTTTATCCCCTTCTTCTTTTTAAAACGGCTCGCTGATAGGTTGATATTTTATAACTATCTACAGGGGGAACAACTTCTTCTTCTACTTTCATATTTCCTGTAGTATTTATAGATTCTTGAGGCCCTGCAATTACCTCGAAAACCATTTGATTTTCAAAAAATGTATTGATAGTTTGAAGGGTAGAATTACTAACTGAAAAACTTGAAATCAATTTGTTGTCAAGAAAATAGGCATCTAAAATAATCCCATTATCCTCATCTATTTGATAATGGCCTCGTTCTTTATCAATTTCCATCAACAAGTATTTGCGCTTGTCTTCCATCTTTCCTGGATTATAGATTATGTGCCAAGCTAAAATATTCGATTCCCCTATTTCAAATATGTCTAGTGCCATCGGTACTTTCTGAACCATTCCTGTATCTTGAAAAATTTCTAAACTTCCTTCCCAATAGCCAATTGCATTGTAAGGAAATTCAAATGTACTTTCTTGTTCAAGCTTTACTTCATCTATTTTTGATAGCTTACTGGTCGAATCACAACCACAGAAAAGCGAAAAAAGTATGGCAATTAAAAGGAATAACTGTATGTTTGATTTCATAGAATAAAGCTAAAATATGACGACTAAATTAACGCATTTTCTCTGTTTTGTTGCACTTTTATTTTTTGCAACCCCTATTTTTTCTCAAAGTTCAAATTGGGAGATTCCCACGAAGCCTTACTTCCAACAGCAAGTTGACAATGTAATCAATGTAACATTAGACGATAGTTTACATACATTAACAGGTGAAATTATGATGGAATATACCAATAATTCACCTGAAACTTTGAAAGAGATGTACATTCACCTTTGGGGGAATGCCTATAAGGATCGTACTACAGCATTTGCTCAGCAACGCCTTAGAGATGGAAATACGAAGTTTCATTATGCGAAGGACGAAAAACGAGGGAATTTCAGTGATATGACTTTTTACATTAATGAGGAAAAAGTTTCATATACTGAATGGGAAGGCAATAGGGATATTGCTTATGTCACTTTACCTTTTGGGCTCGAGCCCAATAAAAAAATGAAAATAAGAATTCCTTTTACACTAAAAATCCCAGAATCATTTAGTAGGCTAGGACATGTAGGAGAGTCTTATCAATTAACTCAATGGTTCCCTAAACCTGCCGTTTATGACAGAGATGGTTGGCACCCTATGCCTTATCTTCATATGGGTGAATTCTATTCTGAATTTGGTGATTATGAAGTAAATATTACGCTTCCATCCAACTATATTGTAGCATCTACAGGTGCTCTTCAAAATGATGAAGAGATTCAGTTTTTGAACGAAATGGTTAAGGAAACTAAGCAAAAAGCAGCTGATACGACTAAAGATTTAAGTTTTCCTCCTAGCTCGGAAAGAATGAAAACTATTACATATAAAGCAGAAAATGTACACGATTTCGGGTGGTTTGCTGATAAAAGATTTTATGTTGAAAAAGGAGAAGTTACATTGTCTAATGGTAAAATAGTTGAAACCTATGTTTACTATACGGACACTGAGAAGAATCTGTGGCAGGATGCTCTGTCTTATGTAGATAGATCCGTTACATTTTATTCTGAAAAGGTAGGTAATTACCCTTATCCTCATGCTACTGCTGTTCAATCAGCACTAAGCGCAGGAGGAGGAATGGAATATCCTATGATTACAGTAATAGGGACGTCAGGTTCAGCAAGAGCATTAGATGCTGTGATAACTCATGAAGTGGGACATAACTGGTTTTATGGTATACTCGGATTTAATGAACGTGATCACACATGGCTTGATGAAGGAATAAATTCATATTATGACCACCGTTACACACAAGAATTTTATGATTCACCAATGTCGATGGGATTGCCACCAAGATTTACGAAAGGAGCTGAGACTAGTATCATGCAAATGGCTCTAATGGCACAGGTTAAAAGAGGACAAGATCAACGTCCATCGCTACATGCCAATGAATTTGAACCGACTAATTACTTTTTCAGCTGTTATGAAAAACCAGCTGTTGCATTTGAATTTTTGGAACAATATCTAGGAGAAGAAAGATTTGACCCAATAATGAAAAGTTTATATACTGAATGGGAATTTAAGCATCCTGGTCCAGGAGATGTTATTCAGCATTTTAATAAAGAATCGGGAGAGAACTTAGATTGGTTTTTTAATGGTTTTATTTACAGTGAGGACGAAATGAATTATAAGCTTTCTTCTGTAAAGAAAAAAGATGATAATTACGAATTAAAAATTGCAAATAAAGGAGATATAGATGCTCCATTTCCAGTAACGGGATATAAAAATGGGCAAGCGAGTCACACAGAATGGTATGATGCTGCTAAGAATAATGATGTTGTTCAGTTTCCGGGAGAAGGATATGATTATTTTATTATTGATTCTTCTTTTACCATGCTTGATATAAACATGGATAATAACTACAAAAAGTCCCAAGGCTTATCTATGCCAAAAATTGGGTTTTTAACGGGTTTTGATGTTATGGATAAAAAGCAATTGTATTTATCTCCTGTTTTAGGAGTAAATCAATATGATGGATTAATGTTGGGCTTGAATGTGAACAACTTATCTATTCCATTGCCTAAGTGGAAATTAAATTTCAATACAATGTATGCTTTTAGAAGCCAACAAGTTGTGGGGACTGGTCGATTAC
>CAYOIL010000288.1:0-5169 GCA_964403985.1 uncultured Saprospiraceae bacterium | reverse complement strand
TTGCTTCAGGCGAAGAGATCGCAGTACAAGATGCAGGAGGCGGTTTGCTGCGTTGGAGATACTCATCTTCAAGCGCTGACGGTTTGCCCGACTCGAGCTACTCCGGGATTGATCAGTCGGCTGAATTGCTGTTGCGGTCGTCTTTGCCTAGTGAGGGAGGCTGGAAGTTGCTGATTCCGTCGGGGCGGGTGGTACTTGCCGCTTTCGGACCCGACGGAGCAAACTTGACTCAGCCTGAAGTATTCGACTTAGAGCCTGGTCCAAATGATATTTCGCTCGACCTCGACAGTGAGTTTGTCGTTCCTTGGACGCTTCTGGTATCTGGTTTGAATGCGCTGGAGATAGATCACTTAGCGAGCATGCTTCGTGAGTCATTCTACTCTGACAGCGGCGCTCCGGCAGAGGTCTTCGTAAGTCGAAGTAGCTCCATTGCGACTAATTCGGGCTCCACGACGTTCTTGGTAACACTTCCGCGGCAGGGAGAGTTCCAACTCAGGTTGGGTGAGGTGGAAGGTAAGCAGCCGGTCGGCAGCAGATCGATATCGGTCGACTCCGCCGTCGGTGGCGGCGGATTAGTCGAGATCCGGTACCAGTGATTGGGCCTGCGGGTTAGCCGTGAGCTGCGCTGTGAGCCATACTGTCAACGGCACCCCGCCGCCACGAACATCGGCCCAATGGGTCATTTCTGAACCATCGGTGCGCGTTCGTCAAAGCTGGTGTCGTTCGGCGGTGTCGTTGCGGGTTCTATTTTCGTGGCGGCGAAGTGACCGTGACAGCATCTCCACCCCCCTGCACCTGTAACGCTGCTGGTGATTCCATGAGGAGGTCTGGGCGCAGCGGACTAGCCGTGCGCACGTCATGGTTCATTTGCTGTGCTGCTAATCACGCAGCTTCCTCTAAGGGGCAGGCCAAGGCCCCGCCGCGGCCCTCGCGGAGACCAGTCTGGTCGAGGCCGCGGAAGGAACACAATGAATCCAGAGCACCGAGCAATCTAAGCGCGCGGCCAAGCGTGGCGGGAGTAGCCCGCTTCTAAGGCGCGCTTGGGGGTCTAGGCTCGACGAGGAAAGTCACGAAATATTAGTTGGGGCGTCCCGTGCTCGCCCCACGTGTGGCTCAAGGCGCGGTGCAGACGCGAAGGGCAGAGCTGCTTCCGAGCACCTTCGACGATGGCACTTTGAACTAGATGAAGGACGTGGCATCATCCACGTCATGCTCAACTCTCAATCTCGGGCTGCCCCCGGAATCCCCAGAGGGTGCCGTGCAAGGCGGCAGTCGCTCGTGAGCGCTTCAGCGAGAGCACCGGAGGAGAATCACACTGCGCGCCAGACGGGGGGCCGACACCCATCTGGGTCGAGGGATTTCAATTCTCGCCGGACAGGCTATACCGATAGGCTGTCCTCGTGCGAGGACGTACCATCCTCTTGCTCCTCTCGTCAGTCGATTACGCCGCAATAGGTCATGCTCGCCAAATCAGAATCTAAGCGACTCACAATGCTCTCGCTGTTCAGCGGGTTAGGTGGGCTAGACCTGGGTCTTGAGTCGGCTGGGTTCAGTTCGTGCGGAAGTGTCGAAGTCGATTCTCTCGCTCGGGCGTCATTGGAAGTCAACCGTGCCGACGACTGGCACCCTATTGGGAATGGCGATGTCGTGCAGCTGGCATCAATACTGAAGCCACGGACAGTTGGTCTGAGGCGCGGCGAACTAGACTTGCTGGCAGGTGCGCCCCCGTGCCAGCCATATAGCAAGGCTGCTGAATGGAAGTCGACCTCACGACAAGGGATACTAGACTCCCGAGCCCGGACTCTCGACGCGACGTTTGCAATTGCAGATGTGCTTGCTCCGAAGCTTATCGTATTGGAGAATGTCCCCCAGTTTCTTAGCGGTCGTACATCGGCACTTGAACGAGTCCATTCATTTGCAGCTCAGCTCTGCAAGTCAACGGGGTATTCATACACGCTTCAGTACAAGACGTTGAATGCGAATGACTTTGGAGCCGCCCAGTCGAGGCGACGGGCATTCGTCGTGCTTTCGAGGGTAGGGGAGATACGTTGGCCTAAGCCTGCGGCTTACTTGCCCAACGCATGGGATGCTATCGGCGACCCCCCGTCAAGCGAGGTCGCAACTCCCGCAAGGGGGAAATGGGCAAGCCTTCTTCCTTCAATCCCCGAAGGGGAGAATTACCTCTGGCACACCCCTAAGGGGGGGGGGGTGCCGATTTTTGGCTACCGTACAAGGTACTGGAACTTCCTCTTGAAGCTATCCAAGGCTCGCGCGTCGTGGACTCTTGCGGCGACGCCAGGCCCGTCAACTGGGCCATTCCACTGGGATGGTCGGCCATTGACTACTTGGGAGCAACTGCGCCTACAGAGTTTTCCTACAGATTGGATAGTCTTGGGATCGCCACGAGAACAGGTGCGGCAGATCGGAAATGCCACGCCACCGGCCCTAGCAGAGGCTGTTGGCGTTCGACTCGCGAGGGCGTTAGGCGTAGAGCATCCACACAGATATCGTTACAGAACGCGGCGTTCCCCTGTTCCCGTTCCTGCATCGGTGAAGGTCGGGCCAGTCCCAAGGCATTTCGTCCCACGAAGTTCGCCACCAGCGCCTCACCCGGGCGCAGGGCTTGGGCCGGCTCCGCGAGAGGTTGTTTCACAATAGCGTAGGACCACATGGATCAAATCGAAGTTCAGCTGCAGAGCCTCCTGCTTGACCCTGAGAACCCACGACTCCCTGAGAGTCTGCAAGGGAAGAGTGATGAGGATATCAAGGAATATCTCTCCATGAACGAGAACCTCCAGGAGCTGGTGGATTCATTTGCGCAGAACGACTTCTTTCCGGCCGAGCGCCTCCTCGTGCTTCCAGCGGCAGCGAATGGTAAGCACATCGTTGTGGAAGGCAATCGGAGGCTTGCTGCACTGCAGCTCATGGCGGAAGGCGTGGCGACGCCAGAGCAAGAGGGCGCTGATGGGCTATGGGCTCCAAGTCCCACAGACGAGATCCCATGTCTCTTGCTGCCCGATCGAGCAAGCGTAAACAGCTACCTTGCTTACCGACACATTGGTGGACCTAAGACATGGCCAGCCGAAGCGAAGGCTCGGTTCCTGACCAAGGAAGTAGAATCACTCCATTGCTCAGGCGACGCTAGTGCCTACTTTACGGCAGGCCGACGAATGGGTTCCAATGCTCGTGGTGTGCGGAGTTCAGTTTCGGCGTTCAGATTGCTACGCTACGCTCACTCGGAACACCGTATTGCGACAGAGTATGTCCAATTCGGGCGCTTTGGCGTTTGGCTGAGGTGCATGAATTCCCCGGAAATAAGGAACTACATAGTATTTAATAATCCTTCTGAGTACAGCGACCTTGCCGCTGCGCTAGGGGGGGTGGATGAGGTGAAGCTTCGCGAGCTCATTCGTGACCTGACTCCAGTCCAAGGTGAACGATTTGCTCTAATTCGGGACTCCCGCCAAATAACCGACTACGGTCGAATTTTGGTCCATGATCGGGCGAATAGGCTTCTGCGCGAAACGTTGAACATTGAGAGTGCCCGTTCCATTGTCGATAGCGTTTCTCTGCCGCAGCGACTTCATAATATTTCGCGATCTGTCCAGGCCGCAATGAACGATATTGTCGAAATGAATGTCGATCTTGCACAAGATCTGCGTGACGCGTTGCCGCATGCGACAAGTCTTAAGAATCATGCGCAAGCGACTAAGGCGACCATAGAAACCAAGATCGAAGAATTCGAGGGTCAGGAAGATGGCGTTTGATTTTTCGTTAGACTGGTACGGTACTTACGCACGTCATTCGGCAGTCGCGGACCTGGTTGAATCTCGAGTTATTGCGAAAGGAGCCTTCAACTTAAGGACACTTGGCGATGAAATTCGAGATAACGGGTGGACTCGAAGGCTCAACGAAAAATTTGTCGGTGTGATCAGTACTGATCCGGCAGAAACTGAAGTTGTCGCGGGATATGAAGCAGATGACTTGGAGACATTAGGTGAAGCGCACGATGCCGCGCAAGTTGCTGCGGATTCGGTAATTGCGACGATCCAAGAACGCTCGGAGAAGCTCGGCGCTCACTATCCATTTACGCTCTCCGAAAATGCTGAATTGATTGCCTGTAGTGCTGACAGAGGCGATACGCTCTACGAAGCACTCCTCGGAATCTCCCTCTGCCATGCAGCTGACCAGAGGATTGGTACTCGGAAGGCATGCTACGTTTTTGAGGATACCGTGGAAAGATGGTTTGAATCCGCGGGTTTTCGCTCGATCGGGCTTGGCCGAATCTCGCGAGACACCGGCACCTTCGGTGAGCTTCTCCAAGCAGCAGGGCGTGAAGTTGGGCTAAGCACAACTCCAGAGGGCTGTCCCTACCGGGCGGATGCGAATGAGGAAGGGACGGACGTGCTCTGCAATTTCTGGGACGATAATCGCGTCGGCGGTTTGCAGCTTGTGGGCCAAGTGACCTGCGCTAGGAGCAATGACTGGGAGAGGAAGATGGCAGAAGTGAAGGTTCCCGCGTACAAAAGCTGGCTCGGTCGGAATGTTGACCCAATCGCGTTCCTGGCCATTCCGCATCACGCTGATCACCCCGTGCGTTTTTCATTCATCGCGCGGAACGGTCGGGATATTGTTGACCGGGTGCGCCTGTCGGGTATTTCAATGGAACTCAACGAGGATGAGAAGTCCGCTGTTGGGTTCATTAGGGAGGGGATGATTAACTAGCAGCTGGGCGGGTTCAGGTGAACCGAGTCCTTGTACACCTCGTATAGAGGGCACAGTGCAATTCGCGAGATGTCCGGGCCGGAGCATTCTCTAGTGTGTGGATTGAGAGCTCGGGTGTGAAACGGGGCACGCCTCCTGCAGGGCGGCACCTGGCGGGCCTTCCTAGGAGCCGGTGGTCAGAGAAGCTGGGCGCTGGTCATCCGTGGCCCGAACCAGAGTTTGAATGGCCGCTCGGATGTGCTCTGGGAGCTTCGGCCAAGCATCGACTATCCGATCTAGGTCGTCGTGCGGATCTCCGGTCCCTCTCGCATCAGCTCGCACGGTCCCGCTCTGGCCCGTGCGCGCCGAGCTGACAAATTCGCTGACATCGGATGGGTAGCGGTCATAAGTGGAGCGGCCGAAGGGACTCGAACCCTCGACATTCAGCTTGGGAAGCTGACGCTC
>CAYOIL010000287.1:0-5264 GCA_964403985.1 uncultured Saprospiraceae bacterium | reverse complement strand
CAATAATCCTGTAATGCATTTATACCATCATGCATACACCTTACCAGAAGGAAAAAATGGTGTAAATTACGGGATTAGCCTGAGTCTGTGGGATTATATTTTTAAGACCAATTATATTCCTGAAGATAGTGGGACAATTGAGATAGGATTCAAAGGAGATGATGAATTTCCAACAGATTTTGTGGGACAGAACTTGTATGGCTTTGCAAAAGGACAGAAATAACTTGCGCCTTTGCACGTGTGGTAAAATAAATTATGAACGATAGAAACTTCATTCCTTTTGACAAAAAATGCTTTGCAAAGCTAGAAAGTAGATTTCAAGAATTGTTCGAGCCGAAACTAATCGATGAAATCTGCCAGAGTGGGCAACTTCGGCGTGTTTCGGCTGACAAGATAATGATAGATATAGGGTCCACTATAAGTTTTATGCCAATAGTGATATCCGGATCTATCAAAGTGATGACAGAAGATAAAGAGGGGAATGAATTATTGCTGTATTACCTTCAAGCTGGAGAAACTTGTGCAGTTACAATGAAATGTTGTGCTACTAAGGCAAAATCTACAGTTCGTGCAATTACTGAATTGGAAAGTGAGATTCTCAGTATACCTATTGATAAAATGGATACTTGGATGGAAAAGTACAAAAGTTGGAGGTCTTTTATTTTGGGGAGTTATAATGAGCGGTTGAATGAAATGGTTGAATCATTTGACAATGTGGTATTTCATAGTTTAGAAGAGCGCTTGATCAAGTATTTAAAGGATAAAGCAGAGATTGCAGACGATAAGATTCTCCATATTTCACATCAAGATATTGCGGGAGACATGCATACAACGAGGGTTTCGATCTCTCGCCTTATGCGAAAGCTGGAGAGCAATAAAGTAATTGAGCAGCAAAGAAATAAGGTCATTATTCTTTAGTTGTTTTGCAGCGAAAGAAGGAGTGCATCTTGTGGTGAATTCACGGTAATCTGTTACTTTTATAGCTGGAAAAATTACCACATCTTTGGTGGTAAAATATAGCTAAAGGATTAAAGTAGTATAAACAAAACAAGAGATTAAACCATCGATATATGTCCGATAAATCAAAACATAAACTACTGAAAAATCGAAGAGATTTCATTAAGAAATCAATTATGGTCAGTGTGGCAAGCTTTGTGGGTATGCCCGTTATTTTTGCTAAGAACTTTCCTGAAGGGCTTATTCCAGCTGGTATTCTTGATGGGAGCTTACCTCCTAGTTTGATAGGAAAAAGTGACAAATTGATTGTCCTGAATGATAAGCCGATCAATGCAGAAACGCCTGCTCATTTTCTTGATGATGCACTTACACCGAATGATTTATTCTTTGTGCGAAACAATGGAATCCCACCAGTAAAAGTAAATATTGAAAAGTGGACATTAACGATCGAAGGAGAAGCGGCAAAGTCAGACAAGACCTATACCCTATCTGATCTCAAGACTAAATTCAAGCAGCATAGTTACAATTTGACTTTGGAATGTGGAGGAAATGGTCGTAGCGAGTTTTACCCACCAGCCAAAGGGAATCAATGGAGTACCGGTGCGGTTGGTTGTGCGAAATGGACGGGTGTGCGTTTGGCAGATGTATTGAAGGATGTTGGATTTACATCCAAAGCAGTTTACATAGGGTATTATGGTGCTGACACTCATTTGACGGGTGATCCCGCGAAGGAACCGATTTCAAGAGGAGTACCGATACAGAAAGCCTTGGAGGATGAATGCTTAATCGCTTGGAGTATGAATGACAAAGATCTACCTGTGCTTAATGGATACCCCTTGCGTTTGGTTATTGGTGGTTACCCAGCTTCGACATCGGGTAAGTGGTTGAATAAAATAGTGATAAGAGACAAAGTGCATGATGGTCAGAAGATGAAGGCACCAGCTTACCGTCTGCCTTGTGATCCAGTTGCTCCAGGTACCAAGGTGAAGGACGAGGACATGTGTATCATCGAGAATATGCCAGTGAAGTCGCTAATCACGTATCCCAAGACTGGGGCGATTATATCAAAGGGTGACAAGTTAGAAGTCAGGGGTAAATCTTGGACGGCAGCCGAAGAGATTGAAAAGGTAGAGGTGTCGATTGATTTTGGAGAGTCATGGGTTACATGTAAGTTAGAAGAATCAGCTAATCGGTATGCTTGGCAACCTTATTCCGTGCAAATCGATTTTCCGAAGAAGGGTTACTACGAGGTCTGGGCAAGGGCTACAGATACAGAAGGAAGAAAACAGCCCATGGTATTGCCGGGTTGGAATCCGAAGGGATATTTAAATAATGCTTGTCATAGAATTGCAGTAAAAGTTCTATGATGAAGAGAAAAGAGACTGCTGAGTCCAGAGAGGGAACGACGGATAAGTTATGGAGCATGTACATAAATCTGCTTTATGTAATCGTTTTGGGCGTAATAATGTTATTCATGTATTTAGCGCTAAAAACGGACATCGATAATTACTTAAATCGAAAAGTATACTCTGAGGAGGAATTGGCTGTGTTTCAGCAGGATGCTGAAGCAAGAAAAAGAAGTCGAGTGGCAGAAAAGAATTGGGATAAAGTGGTCGATGGCATACATATCAGGACAGGACTTCACGACGATGAAAACCTACAGATAATCATAAGGACTTGTACCTCGTGCCACAGTGCTAAGTTGATTACACAGAATAGCGCTTCGAGGGACGGTTGGAAAAGTATGATCAGGTGGATGCAAGAAACGCAAGGGCTTGGCCAGCTAGGAAAGAATGAACCTGTGGTCTTGGATTACTTAGCTAAATATTATGCCCCGGTAGAAACAGGTAGGAGGAAAACACTGGATATGGCAGAGATCGAGTGGTATGAGTTGGATAGTGAGCGATAAGGTAAATGTTTTAAGTTGGCTTCCGCCAAAAATAAAGGTCTTGTTAAGTGGGAGTAGTACACTTAGAACGCTCAATTCCAAAGAAGTTGCACAAATTAAATCTCTCACCCATTTGCGGTCAGCTTACAATCTTTGGGCGAAAGCCCAATACAACAATTACTCGCCTCCAACGTCATACAGCTTACTTATTATGGCATTTTCATACTCAGGTAATCCTCCCACAATAGGCAAGGTAATACTAGTTAAATTAGGATCAATGGTTAATTTAGTTCCTTTATCAGGGTGAATTGTGAACTCCTTATCGCTTGAAAAAATCAACAAGCCTATTTGCTGACCAGCAGGAATTACTTGATCATCAGGCATTAATTCGAAAGAGACCTGATAGAACTCGCCAGAAACAAGAGGTTCACCGTTGGTTAACGAACTGTGATTCTGAGGATCAGCCCAACCGCGAGTGATAAGATTATCGTAAATTTCAACTTTCTTTCCTTTTTGCCAAGGTAAAGAAACCAACCAAACCGAAAGATTAGCTGCTGGTTTGTCACAAGCAAGGTTGATGGTAATGTTAGTTATCCCTGACAATCTCAGGTCCTTTTCTAAAAAGGGTGTCAGATAAAGTAGTCTATGTTCTGCATGTTTTTCCTCAATCAGCTTTTTACCGGCTATTGAATAATCATCGATAATGATTTCTTTGTTCTGTTCTGTGGGCATTTCCATCGACAGCCGCCCTGTGCTGGAATTGTTTGCTGTAAGATACAAAGTCACGTCCTGAGCATTCTCGTCGGGATAACTTTGGTAAGAGGTAGGCATTTTCTCTCGTTCTCTGACAATCTGTATAGACGCATCGTTTTCGACCCCGTTTTCAATGCCATGTAGATACTTTGTGAACCACCTATTCATCATACTTAATGGTGGTGGGCCTCCATGGCCGTTCTGATGATAATATAGCTGAACAGGAATACCTTTCTCTTTTACTGCTTGATAAAACTTGTAGCTTTGAGATGGCATTACATTCCAGTCGTTGAAGCCGTGAGACATCAACATGGGAGTTTTCATGAGATCCAGTTTCTTCGAATAATCACGGGTCGCCCAAAACTCATTGTAATCTCCCGTTTCTCTGTCGATATTGTGCAGTAGTAAACTATCTCGAATTGCTGAATTGCTAAAATCCCGTTTTGATTTATCACCCGTATTTATGATATCGTATAAGACATCCATATCTTCGCCAAGGAAGCCTCCTGGTGAGCGAACTAGCCCATTGCTACGATAATAATCGTAAAAAGAAGAAACTGGTGCTATGGGAATTATAGCTTCTAAACCCTCAATACCTGTCGTTGCAGCTGCTATACACAAAGTACCATCGTAAGAAGTGCCAGTCATACCCACCTTGCCGTTACTCCAAAAAGCCTCAACTTCTTCATATCCCGTCCGGCTTTTATAGCCTTTGGCACGTCCACACAGCCAATCGATAACAGCCTTGGGAGCCATTGCCTCATTGTCTCCCCCTACGGTAGGTGCACCGTCGGATAAACCAGTACCTGGAGAGGAAGAGTAAACCATGATATATCCTCTGGGCACCCATTGACTATCTGATAACGTTGATAATAATGGTCTTTTTACTCTAGTCTGGTGATTTGGGTGTTTGTGTGGTTTTGGCGTTTCTCCGAGTTCATGTTTCACATTCCATAAATGCTTTTTGGGGTCACCCCAAATCATGCTGGAAATCATTGACCAAATTTTTATTCCATAATATGGACTAGATTTATAAATTACAGGAAGCTTCAGTTCTTTTGAGTCGGTCTGATAGGGTCTCGTAACAAACACATGCATCCTATCAAGATTTCCATCATTATCAGAATCAAAAGTGGTTTCAACCCAAAGTTCCTCCTTTAACCATTCAAAGCTTTGACTAAAAGCAGGCACTACTTGGGCTTCTCCCCCTATAAATATAGGGCTAGGAATTGAATTGCTATTATAGTCGTCTTGCTGTGCGCTAATTTCCAACGTACTCGCAATAAAAAGCAGTAAGATTAAGGATAATCTTGTCAATTTATTCATTTTTATATTCTGTAAAATGCTACAATATTAGCTAGTTACTTTTTCTTTAATAGGAATCCATATCTCTTCTTCAGAACTGGGGTCATTATTCTTATACTTCTCTCCTAAGACTTCAAAGTGAGGTTTGTCATCCACGATATAGGCTGAAGTTGGCAACCACTGAGAGTAAATATACTGGAAAATTGAATTATCTGCAGTTGACCCTTTGTATTCAAAAAAATCAAAATTAGATTTATCAATTTTATTGGGAGTCTTTTTACTTTATTTTTTTCTAATTGGCAAATGACGGATGATGATAAGAGGAGGAGTGACGAAGGAGCTCTTCCTTCTTATCTAATGT
>CAYOIL010000286.1:0-5270 GCA_964403985.1 uncultured Saprospiraceae bacterium | reverse complement strand
TCAGCTGGTCCGGGCGCACATGCGCGACAGCCAGCTCAGAGTCATACACCCAGCTGGCCACATCACGAAACGAGTAATTGATCCCTTGGGGGTCAATCAACAGCGCCTGAACCTCACGAACCAGATCGGCGACTCGCGGCATGTCAGATTGCCAAGTCGATGTCGGGCAGCACGTACTTGCCACCAGACGCGAGCGTTGTGATCGGCGCAACTTTCACCAAGCTGGCGCCGTTCTGCGTGCCGCTGATGTCAATCACCGCTCCACCTTGCGTCAACGACAGTTGCATGGTGTCCGCGCTAGCGTTCACGACAAAGTACAGCGCGCCTTCTGACAGTCCTGTCGGGGCCGGCGCCCCCATGAACACCACCTGCTCGCCGTTATTCAGCCCATGAGCGGGCGACTCGACCTGATTCGTAGCGGGATCAGCACAAAAGCGCAGCGGATCACCACTACCCAAAGCGCCATACGCCTGCATGACGCCATTTGTAAGCGCTGACCACAGCCCATAGAACGCAACCGCTGTATTGGGCAGGTCGAACACAGGCTGCTCAGCAAGCTGCCGCGCGCCGCCTGCTGCCGACGCTAGCGATGCGAGCTTTCGGGAATAAGGAGGCGACCCGCCGCTTACCTCGTTCTCTCCTGTCGCGCCAGGGTACGCAGAATGCAGTGATATGAAGATTTCGTTCGTGTCGCTGTCAAGGCCAGCGAGCATTCGGGCCTTCCCGCTATCGGTATATGGCATGGTTAACTCCTAGCCTTCTAAAAATATTGCGTCCTTCGACGCGATCGAAGCACTTGCCGGCCGGTTGCGGCCAGTGTAGCTCCATCAAACGCTCTGGCGGCGTCCGCCTTCGCCTGATTCCTTCCTGCCTGATAAGCCGCGCGCTTCATTGCCGCGCCGACCAGATCGGTCCATCCGCGCTCGGGCAGCTCTTTGAGCGTAGCAATGGCGCCGCAAGCGATTACTCCGCGCCAGTCCTCAAAAAACACACTTGGAACCGAAAGCCGATCGTGCGTTGGCTTCAAAGACATGCTTACTTGCAAGCCTGTTTTGGGCACCCGCCTGGGGCTTGGCTGCAGCAGCACGCGATTTCGAAACCGGCTATACGCCGGCCCTGCGACGCTCACTCGTGAGAACGCATCGGACTGGCTCGCCGGATTGATGCGGACGCCGTCAAGGCGCACTGTCTCGAACTGCACAACCTCAACCTTTTCCGGGATCACCAAATCATAGGCTTCTTGCCCGATGATAATAGGCACTTCGGCCGCGAAGTAACGCCACTGTCGAGACCTGTGGCAAAAATCCACCAGCGTCTCGCGAATGTGCTGGATCGCCAAGGAGCGGGGGCAGCCCGGCAACTCCGGCAGCACATAGGGCAGCCATGCGCTCAGCGCCGTGTCCTCATCCTGCGAAAGCGTGAGCCGGTCCCGCAGCAAGAACGGCACGCCCGCGCTCGGGCCGCGCCCAGGGCGCGCACTTAGCGACGCGCGCGGCAGTTCCAGTTGCCCGTCAAGCGGAGCCGCCCAGGTCTCAGCAATTAAGCCGCTAATCCGTCCGCGCGGCAGGTCGAAAGGCGACCGAAGACCCAGCGGCGCGGACACGGACGGAAACGCGGAAATCCGCGCCGTTGGTAAGCGGGCGGCCTCCTGCAGCACTGGCGCCGACGTATCGCTGTCTGCCCGAATCACCCCAGCGCCTAGAACCACGGCGCCAAAAGCATTTGAGTAGGCACGAAAGACAGACGAGACCGATGCCCGCCCCGGCGCGCTGACGATCACTTCAATATCGCGGAAAGAACCCGCCGGGAGCACGCCGTCGAAGGTGCGCACACCAGCATCGAAGCTCAAGCCAGCATCGCTCAGCGGCTGGCCGCCTAAAAGTTGAGCCGAATACACTAACGCGCCAGGGTCGCCATAGCTGAACGTCGTGCTTGGCACCACAAACCGAAATGGCGTGCCATTGACGACAGCTTGATCCCTAATCGGCTCAGCCAGGGATATACCGCCTGTCGAGCCCAGCCCGAGGGAGACCGAGTTTTGCCCTAAGCCGGGCGCCGCAAGGCTCATTAGGGCAGGCTCACGTCGCGCACGTCGTTCTCGTTATCCACGTTCCTCGCGATGGCCGTGCCGGTTCCGTCGATCGTTTTGACCCGAAGCTGGCCGCCCACCAGCTCCACATCAAACATGCGCTGAAACAACGACAGCAGCGCCTGCCCCACCTGTGGAAGCTCGCCATTTGCCGGATAGGACTCGGCAATTTGCGTGGTCAGAAGCGCCTGAATGCCTGCTGCGGTCAACTCTGCCGGCAGCGGATCTGTCGCGCTGGCGGGCAACAAGACGATTCTTTGCGCTGGGCTGACCTCAAATCCGAGCTCTTTGTTCAACCCCATCTCAGCGCCAGACTGGCTCTGCACGACAAACTTGCCAAAGCCAGCATCGAGAGGCCGATAAACGAACATGTAGAAGCCAGACAGGTCGTCCGCGTCATTCCGCCCTGCGTAGTCCACCGTGATCGTTGTGTCTGTGGCAGCAGCGCTTGCCGTTGCCCGCCCGCGCCTGATCTCATCGTCGGCGCTTAGGTTGACCACCAACCCATCGAAAGCCAGGTCGTCAGACTCCCATTCGATAGTCGCCTCTTTGCCATTCGATTGCGCAGCAGAAAGCGTGAACCGCCAAAGGTTTCTGGTGTTATTGACCTTTTCTGGCAGCGACGTTGCGTTAACCGCCGGGCCGCCGTCAATGGTCACCCTGAAATCGCCATTTGCAAGCGTGCCCGTATATGGCTCGTTGTCAGACTTGTTGAACAGCGCAATCGTATGCACGCTTTCTTGCCTGAAAAATCCGCGTGTCATCGTCTCAACCCTCCGCCCAGCATGGGCAATATGCGACCAAACGCCGCCTGTTCTGATACGTCAAACTCAACTGCCATTGTGGATATGGGCGGGGTGCTAATGGTCAGCAGGCCCGATGAGTCAAATGTCACCGTTTGCGGCGGCGGATCTTTGTCGATAACCGCCAGCCAAATATCTCCCGGCACCGCCTGGTCATACGGCGAGCCCGAAGGCGCCGATGTCGATCGAAGCCTCATCGAGACCGTTTCGCCGGCCAGCTCCGGGACCTGAACCACATAAGGCGTGTCTGTGTTCTCTCGGTTCGTTGCAATGAATGCCAGTCGCGAACCATCTTCGTTTCGCAATCCGACACCGCGACTGATAAAGCCGGCCCACGGATGCTTAGACAGGTCATAGTCAGACGTTGACGTTGTGACAATTTGCAGAGGGGTCCGCCGGACCTGCTCTGCAATCAACGCCTTCGCTTCAAGGTTGGGCGTTGGCTCGTAAAGCCCGTTACCACCTTGCATGTCCCGGTCAAACACCTGCCATGGAGAGCCTACCAAGGTGTGCTCGGCCGCGCCCGAAATGTTCGGAAGATTCGCCAAGGTCAGCAAATACTCCGCGTTGGTAAGGCCCGCATACACGTTCTGGGTGTAGGGGTCGCTCTGCTCGGTCGTGCCCCCAGTCCACCAGCCCCGGGCAAACTCCGTCGCGAACAGCTCCGCTGACGGGTAGAGATTGTTCACAAACGCCGTGGTGTTGACGAAATTTGTATAGACCCGATCCACTGTCTGAGTCCTTTCGGGAAGATCGCCATCGCCGTCGTAATGGTGGGTGTAGCAGTGAAGGGTAAAATGATCCGCCTTGCCTGTCGCCGGATTTAAGGTCTCCCGCATAAATGGTTGCCAAAGCTGCTGGCTGTCGTCGATCTCGATCCACATTTCCCAAGCGCCGCCTTGATTTATACCTGTCGGGTTGTAAGGCATCGGGATGGATGTAGTACCTAGCGCATACTCATGCTCGTTGCCCGCTTCGTTGTTACGGCGAATTCGCAGCCCAGGCGCAGAGGCTCGCACGATCAGCTCGTATCGACTCTCTGGGTTCCAGCTAAATCCCGAAAAGCGGTGGCTGTAGAGCGCGAGCGGAGTCGATGCCGGGACAGTTTCGACGTGGGTCGCTGCTACGCTGTCCAGCGTTCCAGTAGCGCCCACGTCCTCACACAAAAACATATGCAGGGTTTGGTCCGCCGCGTCACCGTTCGCAGCCCGGACGTGAACTAACGGGTCACCCGGAAGATTGCCAAGCTCAACATAAAACCAAGACGTTTTGGCCTGGTTGTTCTCGCTGACGACTGTATTGCGGTACAGCCGGTTGTTGATCGTGCCACGCTCCGCCACATCGGCCGTGATGATCTCGGGCCTCATCCCAAAATCTCCGTAGAAAACGCCGTCGTTTTCCGTGGTATAGGCCGCGTGAATACCGTCGCCTGATCCCCGTTTCTGGTCGATATGATCCCAATTGAAATCATCGCCAAAAACCAAAAACTCAGCATCTGTATCGACCGCCTTGATGGCGTCCACCACCGCGGACTGAGTGTCCAGAATCCTTTGAAGCGGCCATTGCTTGTAGGCTCTGCGCAGCTCATTGCCGAGCATAAACAAGTGACGCTCATCGCCACGCCAGTAGCCAAAGTCCAGCAATTTCTGGGCGTGAGCCGCGCAATAGGCGGCTACTGTTGAAATCGGCTCTTCAAGCCCGCGGGCCTGAAACAGTCGGTAGCCTGCCGCGTCGTAGCCCAGATCCCGAGCATCAAGATTGTCCGCCCGTGGATTGGGTGAAAACGCGTAAGCCCGGCCGTTGAGATTTAAAGTCTCAACCGTCTGCATGCCGCCCAGGTCTTTAAGGATCTTGGACTCAGGAATTCCGAAATGAATCGGACCGCCCGGATCGTACTGAAACTGACGACAAGCGACCCGAGTGTTGAAGTCGGCAAGGGTCGCTGTGCCAAAGTCCCCATACTGAGCGTCCGGCGGAGTAGCGTTTGAGTTCAGGCCGCCAGGACGGCGAAACAACCCGCCATCGAACCGCTCAAAGTAATCGAGCACAGATTGCTTGATCGGCTGAGGGTCAGCGTAGTTGACCAGATTGTTAAAGTCGGGGCCAGGGCCAGAGCCGAGCGTTTGGGTATTGAATCCAAACAGATCCTTTGGGAAGTCCCGAAGCACTGTTGTCGGGTCCAGAATCAGGCGCTCGACATCGCCATCTTCAGGGACTAGCTGGTATGCGCCCCCAAGGTTGTACGCTGGCAACGTCATCGGCGCATCCCCCCAGCCAACCGCGAGCGTGCCCGCCCCGTACTCGGGGTAGGAGGCACCGTCTCGACTTCAAACTCGAACTCAATGGTTTGCACCGACATTTGCCGGAGAGGCACGTCC
>CAYOIL010000285.1:0-5282 GCA_964403985.1 uncultured Saprospiraceae bacterium | reverse complement strand
GGTATAAACCACATATAAGCTGTTGCTGAATGTTCGAACTTTAGGTCTGTTCTTCTTAGTTCATGTAATTTGCCATGTGCATTCCAAAACCATGTTAAGAAAACTGGAATTGTTATTAAAAAAGAAATGAATTGAAGTATTTGTATAACTTGTTGCCTTCCATCATTCATTTCAGCCATTTCATCAGTAATGGGAATTCCATTCGTTGCGTCAGTTATTAAACTAATTTCTAGAAACCCTGAATGAAGACCAATTATATATAATATAATAAATATGCCAAAAGCTACAAAAACAAAATTAGCTCGGATCGCATTGTCCTTAAATTTGATGAGTTTAACTTCATCTTTCAATTGATTAGTCTGCGAATTTGGTATAGCTGGTGGTTCACTCATAAGATGAAAAAGGAATTCTAAATTAAGAAGCTTGGCTAAGAAATTTCAAGAGTTTCGCCATTCTTAGCTCCACATTCTTTTATAGTTTTTGTATCACTTAACCGCACACCTAGTCTAGGAAAAGTAAGCTTGTATTCAGCGCCTTCTTCTAATAATCCTACCTCTGTTAGCTCGGTTTTAATTTCTGCTCCTGTCATATTTGAAGGCAGTTCTAAATCATATTCATCACCGGCCATTAATAAATTAATTGCAAATAGTGGAGCATCTTCTTCCTGACTACTTTCTTGTTGACTTGAATTAAGATCACTTTCCAATTGTGCTACTTGTGCTTCCAATTCCTCATTCTTAGCAGTCATCTCGTCAGCTTTTTTTCCTACTGCCTTCAATTCCTTCTCTAATTCCTTGATTTTAGTTTGAGCTTCATTCAATGCTTCATCTGAGTTGTCTGAATCATTAGATGCTTCTTCTCTTTCTTTCAACTTTACTTGAATTGACTCGATTTCACTTTCTAATTCCGAAGCTTTTGCTTCCCATTCTGCCAACTTCTTATTTGACTCTTCAAGCTCTTTTTTGGTACTTTCTGTTTCAGCCAATTGATCTTTCAAACTTGTGATTTCAGATTGCAGATCACCAGCACTTTCCATTAATAAATTCTCAGATTTAAGTAAAACATTATATTTTTCTTGAAGGCTAGAAAATTGAGAGTCAGAATCTGCTGACAAGCTAGAAATCAATTTTTCTTTATCCGAAATTTCTTTTTCTTTAGTTTTTAATTGTTTAGCGAGATCAGTTAGTTCTTGGTCTTTGGATTCAACAGATGTTGATGTTTCTTCAATTTTAGCCTCTAGTTCTGAGAACTTTGCTTTTAAATCCTCTAATTCACCAGTAGATTCATTAGATACTGCTTCCATTGCAGTTTTAGTTTCTTCAAGTTCCGTCGACATTGAATTGATCTCTTCATTTTTCGATTCAAGAGATTTATTAAGTTCATCAATTTTTTCTTGAGCCTCTGAAACAGATTGTTGTAATGTTTCTAATACAGAGGAAGAAGAACTTGTTGATGTTTCTAACTGAACTTTAGCATTTTCTAGTTCTTCATTAATAGAAGCAATTTCTTCGTCTTTTGCTTTTAAAATATCTAGCTGAGAAATAGACTGACTTTTAATTGCGTTTATTTCTTCTTCTTTCTCTTCGAGTTTTTGTTGAAGTTGAGTGATTTTTTCTTGATGTGAAGAAGCTTCTTTTTGAATGATTTCGTTTTGTGAAGCTGTTTGTTCTAGTTCTCCAAATTGCGATTCCAATTCTTTTTTAGAATCGACAACAGAAGACAAGGTCTCTTGTAAAGCCTTATGTTCTTCTATTTTTGCCTTAAGTTCTGCTTGAATTTTTAAAACTTCTTGAACATTTCTTGCTTGAATTACTTCTTTTTCCTTTTCAAATTTTTCTACTAAAGCTGAGCTTTCAGATTGAAATTCTGTGGCGGCATTCTGTTGTTCAGCAATTTCTTCATTTGCTTTTTCTAGATTTTTAGTAAGTTCAGCAACTTGATCTCTCATAGCTTTCAATACTTCATTTGCTGTATTGAAATCATCTTTTACTTGTGACAATTCCGATTCCTTTGTTGTAGAGCTTTCTTGATGTTCATCCATGTCAGTTTGAAGCATGAAAATTTTATCTTCGAGAGAAATTTTCTCTGCTTCAATTTCTTTTAATCTGTCTTGAGTTTCAGATAATTTTTCATTTGCATCAATAAATTGCTCTTCTATATCTAAATGATGTTCAATTAAGGTATCCTTTTCATTTATTTCAAGACTTAGCTTTTTATTGTCTTCTTTTAATTGTTTTAAGGATTTTGAAGAGTCATTTAACATGGTAGTTAGACGAACTATTTCAGCATCTTTAACTTCCATCATTTTTTGCTGTTGCTCTTCGGCACTTTGTTCGAAAGTATCTTTTAACTCGGATATATGAGCGCTTAATTCATTGACCATCGATTCATAGCGAGTATTTTCCTTTTTTATGTTATTGATTTGATTATTTAAATCTGTTGTTTTAGTATTTTCATCTTTTAATTGAAGTTGCAAATCCTGTAAATTACTACGAGGAACAGAAGTAGAATTCAATTCTTCAAAATCCGCAGAAAGAACTGTATAATCTGCATTCAATTGTTTTAAATCAAGGACTGTTGAATCATAATCATCCTTAAGTATTAAGTATTCATCTTGTAAGGTTGCAAAATTAGCTTCTGTATTTTCAATTTTTGTTTTTAATTCTGCTTTTTCCTTTTCAAAGTCTTTTTCGAAAGTACTCATTCCCGCGATTAGCTTTCTATTTTCCGCTAGAATATGATCAACGCTATCTTGGAGTTTAGCATTAGATTTTTGTAAGCTTTCATTTGCTTTTAATTCTCCTTGACTAGAAGATAATAGCTCTTCATTAACGCTTTGCAACTCTATATTTTTGGCTTGGACTTCATCAAGCTGTTCATTAAGTTGAGCATTTATAACTTTTAAATCTTCATTAGCGCTTTGTAACAATTCTTGACTATTTTCAAGTATTGTTTGATTGTTTTCTAATACTTTTATCTGTGCTGTAAGTTGATCAATCTTTGTATTATCAACAATGACCTTTGGCTCTGGGATAGGGTCTGCTACTAATCTTGGGGTTTCTTGAACAACAGGAGGTCTAGTTGCTTGAACAGCTGGCGTTTCTCTAGTCTCAGGAATTGATTCCTCTTGAATAACTTCTTCTTCAAATTCTTCTACAACATCCAATTCTTCTTCTGGAGTAGCAGAAGGAATCGTCTCGGGAATGGGTCTATTTACAATTTGACTAGGAATGGGGGCATTAGACGGCGTTCGTTTTTTGATTACGATTTTTGGCCGCTCCTTATTTGATGAAGACTTATCATTTTCTTCATCATCCGACTTTTTAAAGAAATTCTTTATCATTTTCTTCTTTGAGGGTTCACCTCACAATATATATAGAAATATTAACAAAATCCAGTTTTATATTACGATTTTTTTTAATAAGTCATAAAACTTCGACTTATAATGACTATAATTACCAAGTTTCGTCAGGAATTTCACACTGTTCGCCCTTTCTTCTTGTATCGGCAATCGAGATAATTTTCCAGCCATCATTCGATTTAAAAAATGTAAAAAAGTTTGTCCCACAATGACTAAAATTATCATCTAAAAAAAAGTAATATTCAACTTCCATGGACGCCAAAATATCATCAATATCTATCGTATACTCCCCTAACCTTTCATCATATAATTCTTCATGTGGTAGTCCTACAGATTGAACAAAACCCTTTACCGGACTGACAAATAACCGAGTTTGATCATTACGTTTTGCTGCAGTAAACATTGAAGCACTTTCATGAAAACAATCTTTTACTACCGTAGAATCAGCAGCTCTCATTCCGTCAAACAACTTTAATACAAGTGCTTTAATTTCTGTAGTATCGTTTTGGGTTAAACCCAAAAGAGGAAAGGTAATTACTAAAAGAACAATCGTACTTATTCGAACAAATCCAGTTTTCATAATAAAAGTTAACAAAAAGATAAAAAAAAATTAAATTCAAAATACAAACCAAGCATTGATATATATAAAGACGTTTCAAGGTAAAAATTACCATGAAATTAACCCAATTGTATTATTTTTTATTCGTTTTATCTATTTTATCATGTTCACAATCCGACGAAATCATCAATACTTTAGACGGAAGATGGACATTAACTAGTACTTCAGGAAATCAAGGAGATATTGCATTAAGTTCTCCTTGGACCGTAATTAATATTGAAGATCGAACTTTTCAATTGCTAAACATTGAAGACGAAGAGGAAGAAATTGCGAAAGGATCAATTGAATATTGCCCTAATTCTGTATTATCTGATTGTTATTTATTCAGCATTGAATTTAAAAAAGTAGGCATAAACTTACTCATTGAATCAAGTGGAAATAAAATAGTTTCTTACCTAGATGGCGAATTAAGCTTTTCTTCCGTTTGTTGCAACGAAATATCCTATATCTTTCGAAAGTAAGCTTACTTCAATGTTAAGGTTGTATTAATATTATTTTTGAACCAACCACATTATTTATTTGTACGTCTTTACTGAAAAATAAAGGCATGGAATTAAAATTTACTATTTTATAATCAGAAATATGCATTCTACTATAAAAAGCTAAACAAACAGCTTAAAAATGAATTATTGTTTCATTTTATGCTGATGTTTAACTTTATTAAATAGTAAATCATAGTTCAATTTAAATTTTAAAAAATGAAAGGTTCGATATTAATGTTATTTGCAATAGGTCTTTTTTTAACATCATGCAATAAAATTGAAAAAGATTTCGAAAAACAACTCCAAGGTGAATGGGAGTTAGTTTCTACAAGTGGAGGTTTTACAGGAGCTGGTATATCAACTGAATGGGATGTTGTAATATTTGAAGATGATACATTCGATTTAATAACTGTTGAAGGAACTGAGACTGAATCTTATGCATCAGGTAAGATCACTTTAACAGGTGATATAATGGAAGATGATCTTTATAATTTTGACTTCGACTTTGTAACTGTAGATGATTTCGGTTTAGATGTAGATCCAGAGAAAATAATTGAAATAAATCAAGATAGTATGGATTGGATTTCTCCGTGTTGTGATCGAATAAATTACCATTTCATAAAAAAGTAAGGAACTAATTTAAAAAAAGACAAGTTATTTAAGCGGTGTAGATCAATGATTTACATCGCTTTTTTAAATTAGCTTGCTTTTTAATTGTAAAATATTTAATTTATGTGCAATCTTTGCGGCTGAAAAAGGGTCTTCTATGTGGAAGTATGTAGAAATAGACATTGACAAATGGGGCTGAACGGTATCGACA
>CAYOIL010000284.1:0-5282 GCA_964403985.1 uncultured Saprospiraceae bacterium | reverse complement strand
CCAGTGTCCCTCCCTTTATTAAAAAAAAAACCCATCTCAACATTATATACTCTCGTATCATTTTAATTATCGCTTCGCCATATCTATCATACTTGGCCTGCCCAATTCCACTAATTTCCATCAAACTTTCCAACTTTGTAGGCTTTACTTCCGCTAATCCTTCCAATGCCTTATTGTTTAGAACCGTATATGCGGGGATCCCATGCTTCTGTGCAACTCCATTTCTCCATTCTCTTAACTTCTCATATAATTCATTAGATACCTTAACCCTTAATGGCTTATCCTTCTTAACCTTTTTATTACTTTCTCGCACAAATTCTACCAAATCAACTTTCCTGCCTTCTCTCAAAACTTCATTACTGATAGGAGTTGTACACAATGTATTCCCTTTAGTAAAATCTATTTTTATTATTCCTAAATTTATCATTTGGGTTATGTACGATTTCCAATTTAAATAAGGTACATCTCTTCCCACTCCATAAGTTTTTATTTCATTCAACCTCTTTTCATAAATCTCTCTTGCTCCTGAGCCTCGCAAAACATTTATAAGCAATTCAATATTCATTATTTCTCCCGATCTTATAATCGCTGATAACGCTTTTTTAGTTTCTACCGTACCATCAAATTTTAATGGTGGTGTCCTGCAATTATCACATCTACCACATGACTCCTGTCGGTATTCTCCAAAATAATTTAATATGAAATTAGTTCTACATTCATAACCACTAGCATACTCCCACATACGTTCTAACTTTGCTCTCTGAACGCCTTTAAACGTATCATTTGCCGGACTATCTTCTATAAAACCTAATAATTGTACAAAATCATTGTAATTGCTAAATAATATGGTAGAAGAAACATTCCCATCTCGACCTGCTCTTCCTATTTCTTGATAATAAGATTCTATATTCTTTGGCATATTATAATGTACAATAAATCGAATGTTTGGCTTATCGATTCCCATCCCAAAAGCAATAGTTGCACAGATAACTTGAATCCTGTCATTTTGAAAATTTCGCTGTACACTTGACCTATCAGATGATGACATGCCTGCATGATAATAAGAACTATTAATGCCTGCATTTTGTAATTTATTTGCTAAATTCTCCGTCCCTTTTCTACTTAAACAATAGACTATTCCAGCTCCTCCTTGCTGATTGTCTATGAATTTTATTATCTTTTTAACTCTATCTTGAGCTGGTAAAGATGTCAAATAGATATTATCTCTTTCAAATGAACTAAGAAATAACTTTGACTCGGATATGTTTAGTTGACTCTTTATATCCTCTCTTGTCGCTTCATCAGCTGTTGCAGTTAGTGCAATCATTGGGATCTCGGGGAAGAACTTTTTTAATTGACCTAGTTCTACATAATCAGATCTAAAATCATTTCCCCATATGGAAACACAATGTGCTTCATCTATGGCAAACAAGGAAACTTTACTTCTTTTTATAAATGAATAAAAGCGTTCATTATTAACCCTCTCTGGAGAAACATATAATAACTTTAATTCTCCTCTCTCAATAGCTTCAAATGTTTCCTGTTGCTCCATCATACTCATGCTACTGTTTAATGCAGCTGCCTTTACGCCATTTTGAACCAAAGCAGAAACTTGATCCTCCATTAAAGCAATTAAGGGCGATACAACAATAGCAAATCCTTCAAAAACTAATGCAGGTATTTGATAGCATATAGACTTTCCCCCACCTGTTGGCATTATTACTAATGCATCGTTTTTATCTAAAACATGATTAATTATTTCTTCTTGAGCATCTCTAAAACTGTCGTAACCGTAGACATCCTTTAAAATCTGTTTCGCTTCTTTCATCTTTGGTTAATATCTAACTATATTTACAAAAAAAGATAATATTGAAGACTATATCTTGCATTTTCGCTTTTATTTGTTCTATTTCCTTATCTGCACAAGTTCAGCAGCTTAATCTACTGAGTCATTGGGAAAATACTGATTTACCCGGTAGTGCACTTTATAATAATACCTATAACGAAGTTTGGGGTTTTGCAGTAAATGGCCATGAATATGCAGTATTAGGTTCAACTGCAGGAACACATATTTTCGATGTTACTGATCCAACAGATATTTTTGAACGTGAATTTTATGCTGGTGCTGATTCAGGTCCAGTTATTATTCACCGTGATTACCATGATTATAATGGCTATTTATATGCAGTAAGTGACGAAGGAGAATCTACTCTTCAAATTATTGATATTTCAAATCTTCCCGATGAAATATCTTTAGTTTACGATGACGATGATATTTTAGAACGTGTTCATAATATTTACATTGATACAACTGCAGCAAAATTATATGCTTGTGCAGCAAAAGGAGGAGACTCAGCTTATAAAGCAGTTAAAATATATTCTTTAGAAGATCCTGTTGATCCTAAAAAAATAGGACAATATGGAGTTATCGGTGGATTGAGTTTTGGACATGTTCATGATGCATATGTTGAAAATGATACAGCATTTTTCAATACTGGTGGTGATGGTTTATTTGTAATTGATTTTTCTAATGATGACCCTGAATTAATCGATTATTTTAGCGCTGTAGATTATCCACAAGCTGGGTATAATCACAGCGGCTGGCTAACCGAGGACAAAGAATATTATTATTTCGCAGATGAAACTCATGGCACTTCCATGAAAACGATTAAAACAAATGGATTTGAAAGCCTTGAGGTTTTGGGAACATTCGATGCTGGTAAAGAGTCAGAGTTTTCTATTCCACACAATCAAATCGTCCATTGCGGATTCTTATATGTTTCATATTATTACGAAGGAATTCAAATTTTTGATCTTTCTGATCCCGAAAATCCTGAAAATGTTTTTGAATACCTTACATCGAATATAGATCCTCGAGGAACATATGAAGGAGCCTGGGGTGTTTATCCTTTTTTACCCTCTGGTAATATTATTGTAAGCGATATGCAAGAAGGCTTATTCATTTTTGAAGGAATTAATTCTGAATGTTCTCCTGTATCAGCCATTAAATCAGTAGAAATTGAATCGCTTAATGTGTTCCCTAATCCAACAACCGGGAATGTTGAAATTAAATCGGATAATGTGTTTACATCAATTAATGTCTTTTCAACTAGCGGTCAACTTATTACGAATTTGATAGGGAATAATAATCTTTTTAACCTACCAACTAATATGAATCCGGGCATGTATTTTATTCAAGCTCATTCAAATGGTAAAACTTATCAATCTAGAATAGTACTTACTAACTAAAAATCATCTGATATTACTATTTTCGCGCCTTCAAGCACAAATTTTGTAAATTATACGTTTGACAAGTATGCGAATTATTTTAGTATGTCTTTTCTCTTTTTGTTTTTTTGGGCTTTACGCCCAAAGAGGTAACGCAGATTTTGGTGATAGAGTTGAATCTAATACTGACAACACTTCAGGACTTGGAGACTCTTTAATAGTGTCAAGAAAGGATACTCTCTCAAATGACGTATTCTCTTATTCTTTAGATAATCTAACAAGCAAAAAATACTTTAACGATACCTTACTAACAGATTTCGAAGAATACGAAATGACTAATCAAATGGATTCTCCATACATTACACTGGGAAATCCTGGATCTTCAACAACCCCTTTATTCTGGAAAAACAATTATAATGAAGGATTCAATTTAGGTGTAATACAACACGAACCCTATCAAATGACAGATAAGGACATTAACTTTTACTCCTTAGAAAAACCTTACGCAAAAGTCTATTATTCTCCGGGTGCAAATCAATCAAGTTTTAGATCTTCAGCTATTTTAGCTAGAGATTTCGCAAAAAACACTAAAGCCAGTATTCATTTTAATAGAATTAATTCAAATTCTTATTACAATCATACAGAAATACGCCATACATTTTTTCACGTAGGACTTTTCCAAAAACCTGATTCTACCAACTATGCCTTTTCATTCAACTTTTTAAGTAATTCCAATTACGAAGATTTTAATGGTGGAATTGAAGATGAAGCTGATTTATATGTTGAAGGTGGACAAATAAGATCATCTATTCCAGTTCTCATAGAAGAAGACTATCAATACAATCTAAATAGAGATTTCAATTTTAGAGGCTATTATTTTATATCAGATAAAGATAGTTCTATGCAATATTTACAAGCAAGTGTAGATGTTGAAAGAGAACTATATAAATTTATAAACCCAGGAACTACGGCAGGTGATACTATGGTCTTTAGTGAGGGATTTATTACAAGTGAGTTAGGAATGAGACGACTTGTTGATAATAATTCATATGGTACTAGATTATCTTATCACTTAGAGAATAAACTAATTAGATCATTCTTTTATGTTAAATATCGGTGGAATCAAGTTTCAACAGATAATTCCTCAAGATCCATTCAAACAATCTATGGTGGAGGTGAAAATCAATTTGATTGGAAAGGATTAACAGTCAACTTAGATGGATATTTTGGATCTTCGTATGGAACAGTTCTTCTGGATTTACATCCAAAAATAAGATACCAATATAAGTCTTTCGCAGATATACAAGCTGGATTTAGGCTTCATACACAACCCTCAGCCTTTTTACTAAATCAACTTGAAATAACTGAAGTAACATTAAAAGATGAATCTCCATTTATAACAAGTTCACAAGAATTATATGGTTCGGTGAGTATACCGGTAATAGGCTTTAAAGCAAAAGTAACATCTTTTGCTGGTCAAAATATTCCAGTCTTAAATTCTACAGCTACTGGTATTACAACTGAAAATGTGAACTTTCTAAATTTTGATATTGAAGAGAGAATTAAATATAAATGGTTCAGGTTTAATAATAGATTTATAACTCAGATTCAAAATATTAATGTGTATAACATGCCACAATTTTATACAGAGCATGAATTATATTTCGACGGTAAACTTTTTGGAACATTAGACTTTAATGCTGGAATAAATGCAAATTTTATACCAGCATATAGTGTGCCTGCTTTCAGTCCTTTTTATGGGAGATATTTTCAAAATGAAGCTGTAGATAACAAAGTATATTATCGATTAGATCCTTTTGCAAGTATTAAAGTACAAGGATTTAGGTTTTTTGTGAAGTATGAAAACCTTAATGGACTTTGGGATCAAGAGGTGCTTTATCAAGCGCTCAATCATCCTCAATTTGATGCGAGATTGAGATTTGGTGTAAGTTGGGCTCTTCGAAATTAATGAGTAATAGATACTCATATAATTAGTCTAAAAATAAAAAAGAGGCTGTCTCACTACGAGATGGCCTCTTTTGGGATGTTCATTA
>CAYOIL010000283.1:3550-5283 GCA_964403985.1 uncultured Saprospiraceae bacterium | reverse complement strand
GCTGTTGGCCGAGCGCCTTTAATGCGTCAACCAATCCGGCACCTGTATCGGCTTCCGGCTTATCCCGCCACAGTCCGGGCTGTCGGTTTTTAAGCCACAGCGCCAAGGCTTTCGCGTCGGGTGGGTAATGCTTTGTGTATGGCGTCTCTGTTATCTCACCCTTGTAGTTTGAAATGTGCACCGCCGGGTGCGAATAACCGCATGCCGCCTGGAACAATGACCGAGCAACCCGGCCATCAGCCTGCTCGCGCGCGCGCGTCAGCGCCTCAGAAAACGCGACGTGCTCGCGCTGCCATTGGTAGATGGTTTCCTCTGACACATCGAATGCGGTCGCGAGCATCTTCACGGTAGCACCCAACAAGGTCAGGTTTTCAGCGATGCCTGGCGTTTTGTCAGGGTTGTATTTTGGCGGTCTGCCGCCGCGATTTGCCGGTTTCCTGCCGATCGCCTTTTTTTTGCTACGTGCGCGCGTCGTTTTCTTTTTGGCAACCTGCTTTTTTTTTGCTGCCACCACTACGCGATATGAACCCGCTGATCATCCTGGATCTGCTCGGTGACCATCACAGTCACCATTCTGGAATTGGGGTGGCCGGTACGTTTTGCCCGGCGCAGATTGGCAGTCGCGCAACCAAGTGACGGATGACGGTGGGCGAGGGCAAGGGAGGTCTGCCAGTAACCGTTTGCATCGAGATATTCCATACCGTCAACGATCAGGTATTTTTTCAATTGCTGGGTGTTCACCCGCGCATTCTGTCACGGATCGATCAAGTGCCGATCTTACCCATTCGCTGAATTCCATCTCGCTGGCATCGGCAGCATTGAGCCACCGAGTAATCTGATCCGGTTTTCCTCTGATCGACATGCTGATCATGGGCTGTTTTTTTCTTGCGTTTTGGTTTTTTCTGGGTGCGCCCCGGCGTTTTTTCTTCATGATCTGATGTAGCGGCATCCGTGCCAAATTGTTTTGCATTTATTCCGCAATTGAAATTAAAGACGGCCCGAAAATTGCCGTTGAATTTACCGTGCGGCGCTAATCGCCACACCGGTCGCGGCCGATCCGTGCGCCCCGATATGGAGCAAAAACCAGAATGAATATCGACACCGTTTTACAGTGTTACACCGACCTGCAGGACGCACGCAGCCAACTGCGATTCCTGCGCCACAGCCGCAACCCTTCCCGCTATGAAATAGACGTCGCCGAACGTCGGGTGCAGTATTACCGGCGCCGACTCACGGAATCCCAGCATGACCACGCCGAACGACTCGCAGAAACAATCAGCCATCAACTACCGGGTATTACGCCAGTACAAAAATCGATGGGTGATGGCGGCACAGCGTGCGCAAATGACGCTGGTGATGTGGATGACCGATCGGCTAAACCGCGCCGCGGACGACGAGCTACAGGGCCCGCAGGAACCGCCCGACAAATAGCGACAGGCATTATCGGTGGGGGTGTGAAATGAGGATCACCGTCGTACTACTCACCGCCGCGTATGTCATTTTGATGCTGGTACAGACTCAGCACTTGGAACGCGATTTTTTTGGTCCGAAAGCCCTGACCGTCACCATGGCGCTGGCCATCACCGTCGGCCTGTCCTGCGGATACGGTGCGCTGATGGATATATGGTCGGGTGATACCCATGGCCGCAATAAACTGCTCGCAGTGATCCCGCTGTGCCTGTTTATGATGGGCTCGGTGATGTCCGTACAGGCGAGCTTTCGGGTATTTTCCT
>CAYOIL010000283.1:3104-3540 GCA_964403985.1 uncultured Saprospiraceae bacterium | reverse complement strand
CAAGCATCAACAGCTCGAATGGGAAAAGCTCGGCGCCGAAGGTCAATCAATCCGCAATGAAGTGGTCATGTCGGGTAATGCGGTAAATGAGCTGCAGGCGGCCGGTGTGATGGGTGGTGCGATGATGGAGGCGGCATTGCAACGCAGACAAGCGGCACTGGCTGCACAGCGTGCGTTCAAGTCATCCGGCGAGTCGACTGGCAGTGCTGCAGAAAAGGCGCTGACCGGCGGCGACAGCGATGTCGACACCGACGACCGGGTAAACTCTATGGCCTGGTTCCAGGCGCTGTGCCTTGAGGGTTTGACCCATGGCATCGGAATGTGTCTGTTTTTGATCGGCGCGGCTACTGTTCGACAGCACCTGGATGTGACATCGCCAAAAAAGCCCGCAGCGCCTAGCCAGCGCACAAAAAAACAGGCTGTGCGCGAGCGGTTG
>CAYOIL010000283.1:0-3094 GCA_964403985.1 uncultured Saprospiraceae bacterium | reverse complement strand
CGGCTACTGTTCGACAGCACCTGGATGTGACATCGCCAAGCCCGCAGCGCCTAGCCAGCGCACAAAAAAACAGGCTGTGCGCGAGCGGTTGGCGGCGAGTCGGAAACGGAGACAAAGCCGGATCCCCACCCCGGTACCCATGGCAGAAAAGGCCGTGGCATCCCCACCCGAAAACAATCGGATCCCCAGCCCCATGGGGTCGGGGAACCGTACGGAAGCGCCCTCAAAGCAATACGTCCCGCACAAGACTGCAAAGGAGCACGCCGCCGCGGTGGCTATGGCTTTACCAGCCGGCGAGGTGGGGAACGGCGAGACGATCACGACGGCCGACATCAGTAAATACACCGCCGTAAAGTCGAAAGGCACGCTGTCAAAAATTCAGGACGAATTAGCAAAGCGAGGCGTCATTCAGAAGCGGTCAAAGCGGCCGGCAGTGGTCGCTGAAAAGTACAGGCCTGCAGGGGTGGGGAACCAGCCTCCGGAAAGCCCGCTGATCACCGACGTCACCTCCGCGCTGGTCAACATGGGCCACAGCAAGCGAGACGCGCAGAAGCTCGCGGAGGCGGCCCGCGGTGACGATCTGGAGTCGCGGATTAAGTCGGCGCTCAAGCTGTCACTGCCGGGGCAGGCGGCTTAGCACTTTAGATTTGCACGCGATTTCGACGCTGCACTTTATTTGATAGAGCCCGGCATGGTCCGGGCTCAGCCTCTCAAAAATAATTAGCGCTAAAGCTTGGCATCGGATATCCGATACACTATTATATTAACCATGCACTGAGGGATTGGCCCGAAGGGCAACAGGAGACAAACATGTACCACACGAGTCCATATAAAATCGAAAAAGGCACAATCAATCATCTGGGTGTGGCTGGTGATTGCCTGTTTTTTTCTAACAGAGTTTACCAGATGAGCGAAGCCAGTATTTATGTGTACGAAGCTGATTTTCAATGCATTCCCGCTTACAAACTGCACGATGATGAGATTATTGCAGAAATAGCTCAGCGCTTTGAAGTGGGCGCAGAAACAGCAGAATCACTGCTTGATGCAACTGTCAATATGTGGAAACTTGATAAGCCCTATGAATCTGAAGACGTGTGGTGGCTACAGGGTAAGCGCGGCGAGTGCGCCAAAATAATGGGCTATGACGGGTGCGAAGACGAGGACGAGCAAGGCACTGTTTACATTGTCCCGATGAGCGGCAGAGAATCAGAATTGGTATTGATCAAATGAACGATAAATTGCAATCAGCTCTAATATTTTTTCTTTACATAATTTCTGCTTGCTCGTCATTTTTTGTTGTTCTCGCTGTTGTTGAATTCTGGCAAGTGGAGTTGTATTGCCACTTCAGGCCCCGATGGTTTAGCGCATAAAATGCTCCTCACTTATTACATAAACCAGCATTACGGGCATCAAATGGCAGACTCAAGGCAAACCTACGAAAACAAGCGAAAGCAGCTCATAGCATTACGTGCTGTGGGCGAAGATCAGATATCAGAGCGTCAGGAAATATTACGGAAAATCGGCGAGGAGCACGGCGGAAAGGATAAAAAAGTATCACCTGGCGTGTGGAAAGTGTTGGAGCGTGAGTATAAAAAAATAGTTAGGAAAAGGGCAAAATAATTGCATTTCAGTGTTGACATCGGCACGCCGATAGCTATAATACTAATCATCGAAACACACAAAACCATGCACTGAGGGATTGGCCCTCAATCGGAGAATAGAAAAAATGAGCGTCGAATTAAACAGTCACCAAAAAAGTCTTTGCGCAGCAATCAGTGTTCTGATGGAAAAACAAAAGACTGTGACGAACAGAAGAATCGCAATGGATTATCAGTCAGAAAAGCTGCTCGGTCTGACAATTCTTATTCAAACCTTGTTTGACGATGTGATGATCGAAGATCTTGACGCGGAATCCCCTGACTATCTCGGAATCGCGATTGAATTTGGCAGGATAGTTAAACCACACGGCTTGTGGTTCGGAGATCACGAATACTCAATGCTAGTTGATCACGCGTCGAACTGAACTTTGAGGAAATATTTATGAGACACGAAAATCAATACCCGCCTGGGCACGCGCTTGAACACAATGCCCGAACAGACATCTGGTTTTCAAGGAGTGTCGCCGAAGTTGTCGAGATAATTAACGACAGCGGTGACGTAAAAGCGGCAGAGTACGCACATCATTATTAAATAAAAAAGGGCTACGGATGCAGCGAAGACAATCTTCGATTTCACTTGCAATTTATTGCAGCAGAGGGCGCTGTTTTTGATGAAGAGCGCTGTCTGGCGCTGGCACTGACATGGTAAAGCTGCTTGTTCAGCAGTGCACGGATAGGTAAAACCCAAATACTTCTAAGCTGCTTTTCAGCAGTGGGGAAAATACTACCAGCCGCAGGGACGCGGCACAACACTATTATATTAACCATGCACTGGGATTGGCCCTCTGCACTACTCCCCGGACGCCCGGAAGGACATCAAAATGACAAACGCAAGCACTATCACTTCAGCAATCTTAGCAGCTACCGATCTGGACCAGCTCTTCGCTGCAATCGAATCATATCAAGACGACGACGCGCGAATCGACGAAGTGGCCGATCTTTGCGGTCTGCCAGTCTACGGCGGCGATGAGCCGGTCAGCACAATCGGTATTTGGAGTTGGGACGCGGATCGCATGATCTGTAGCGACTACAACGGCAATTTTGTCATCGAATCCCGCGCTGACTACAACTTCCCAGGTCAACACTAACTGCTATCAATACACCGCATAAATTTAAAACTGGAGAATGAATCATGGCAACACAATACGTAGCATTTAAAGGGTACAACGGCGGCGAGTATTACGGCCACAAAATGGTTTTATGTGACAGCGCGGAAGAGGCGGAGTACAAAATCGTACTCAAAGAAACCGACACACTGACACAGACCAAGGCCGGAATCTGCTTGTCCGTAACTGCAGAGAAAGGGTTTATCAAATACTGGCAATGCGAAGAGATGAAGTCCTTTAGAGGTGTTGCTTTTAATCCCGATCCTCAGTATGCAAACGTGGGTGTTGCAGTTGACACACAAGTCCGCAAGCTAATTAAGATTTAACCAG
>CAYOIL010000282.1:702-5314 GCA_964403985.1 uncultured Saprospiraceae bacterium | reverse complement strand
TGAAACTCAGACCAAATCAAAAGAGGCCATCTCGTAGTGAGACAGCCTCTTTTTTTATTTTCTAACTGCAAAGAAATATTCTGAAACAATTATATCGTAAAAGTTTCAGAGTTTCGTAGCACTAAAAGTGTTTTTAAATAGCATTAATCTCAGCCAATAATTTATCTGGTGTTTTATATCCAACAATCTTATGTAAAATTGTAAAGTTTTCATCTAAAACAACTAACGTAGGATATCCTCGTACAGAAAAGAATTTACTCAATTGATGAGGAGAATTTCGACCTCTTTTGTTCGGATCATGATTTGGATTCGCATATGTTTGACCTTTAAAAACTATTTCATTAGCTCCTTCAGCATCAAATTTTACTGGATAAAATTTATCGTTTATCGCTTTTTGAACTGTTTCATCACTAAATGTATTTCTATCCATCATTTTACATGGACCACACCATTGAGTATAGACATCAACAATTATCTTCTTTGGAGAATCAGCTACTAACTTTTCAACATCTCCCATTCCATGCCACTCCATCTCATTGCCAGATGTTGCTTTCGCATTTTGATTCACTTTGATAGAGTTATTACTTGATGTTGCTTCTAACTTTACATTACTTTGATTTCTTACAACAGTAGGTGTTTCTGTTTTAACTGTAGATTTACTCAACTCTTGATTAATGGGTTTGTCATTCTTGCATGAAAAGATTAATGCTGTCAGAAAGACAAAAAAACTTGCTTTAATTAATTTGTTCATTGTTCAATTTTTTATATCCTTCAAATATATATTATTAAACCTTCTCATTTATTAGCTGAATAATATTTAATAGATTTTTAACCCATTCTATTATTTTTTGTACCTTTCAATCTATAACTAATAAAATATGAATTCAAGACGAAAATTTATTGCTAACACGGCCCTTCTTTCAGCAACTCCATTATTTGTTGGTGGCTTTTTAGGATGTAAAAATGAAAACTCAACAGTTACTAAAGCTATGGAAAAAGGTTTGCAAATCGATAAATTTGGAATTCAACTATGGACTGTTAGAGATTTTATGGCTACAAATGCTAAAGAAACTTTAAAGAATTTAGGCTCTTATGGTTATAAGCAAATAGAATCATTTCAAGGCGATCAAGGAGTATTTTGGGGAATGAAACCTGCTGAGTTTTCTGATTACCTTAAAAGTAACGGCATGAATTGCATATCTACTCACTGTGCAGGCGACTTTGCTACAGATCAATCCAAAGAAGACGAATTCAAAAAATTAGCCGATGATGCTGCATCGATCGGAATTAAATACTTGATAAATCCATACCTTGGGAATTTAAAAACCTTAGATGAATTTAAAAAAGTAACGGATGATTTTAATCGATTAGGAACAATCGCGAAAGCAGCAGGATGCACATATGCTTATCATAATCACCATTATAGTTTTACAAAAATTGAAGGTGAATATCCTCAAGATATTATGATGTCTGGTACAGACGCCGGTAGTATTGATTTTGAGATGGATATATATTGGGTTGTTGAAGCTAAAGAGGATCCTGTAACTTGGCTTAACAAGTATCCTAATAGATTTACTTTGTGCCATATTAAAGATAGATATGATCAAGCAACTATTGATAAAATAAAACTTGAGGAACCTGTTGAAGGTGATTGGCCGCTTAATGTTTCTTGTGTTTTAGGTAAAGGGGCAATAGATTTTGATAAGATTCTAGATGTTGCTAATTCGCAAGGCATGGAACAATGGATTGTTGAGCAAGAAAGATATGATGAAATGTCTTCTATGGATGCCGCAAAACTTGACTCGGATTTTATGCAAAAATATAGCTAATTTGTGCCTTTTTTTTGGGGTTAAACCCCAAAAAATTATTTACTCTTTGTTGAAAAATGTATCTGCTGCATGATTCGCTGCTCTAGCTGCTAATGCCATAAAAGTTAAAGAAGGATTTTGAGTTCCTGTAGAAGTCATACATGCTCCGTCCGAGACGTAAACGTTTAAGCAATCATGTAGTTGATTGTTTGGATTGACTACTGAATCTTTAGGATCTGCACCCATTCTCGCTCCACCCATATGATGAATGTCATGCCCAGGTGCCTGCTTAGTATCAATTCTTGTCAAATTATTGAAACCTGATTTCTTAAATAATTCCTCCATTTCATTGTAGAAATCTTCCATCATTAATTCATCATTAGAATCATAGTCTACATCAGTAACTAGTTGGGGAATTCCAAAAGGATCTTTTAATTGATCATGTAAATACACCTGATTACTAAGTTTTGGGATTGTTTCACCCATCATCATTGCTGTAACCTTCCAATTATCAAGATTGCCTTTTTTTAAATATTCTTCTACAAGGTCATCACCTAATTTAGAAGGATCTATTTGGTAAGGTCGGTAGTTAAATAAAGCAACAGCAAATCCTCTTTTATACTTTCTATCTTTCCTTTTTACATTTTGGAAACGCGGTATATAGGCATTTGTAATCGATTTGCCGTCTATTGCGAACTCATTGAAGTCATTGGTTTCGGCATTGAGTCGAGCTCTGTAATTATGAAAAGCAATGTATTTTCCTAGTAATTTACTTGAACTGCCTAATCCGCTTGGAAAGATGTCGGAACGACTATTTAATAAAATCAAATTTGTATTTAATGTTCCTGCATTTAAGAAGAAACATTGAGACTCAAATGTGATTTTTTCTCCAGTCTGAGCATCGATAATATCAACAGATTTGGCAAGTCCATTTTCTTTGTTGTAATTTATTTTCTGAACAACACTATGTGCCCTGATCGTTAGATTGCCCGTCTTTTTAGCCCATGGTATTGTTGATGAATTTGCACTAAAATATCCTCCGAATGGACAACCTCTTTCACACAATAGTCGATTTTGACATTGACCTCTTCCTTGTTTCCTGTGAATTTCTTTAACCTCAGTCAAATGAGCACAACGTCCATAAATGACATGCATGTCCTTGTAATTTTCTTTCGCTACTTTTTGAATATGTTTGTCAATAACTGATAATCCGATCGACTTTAAAAATTTTCCGTCTGGTAAAGTCTCTAGCTTATCATATTCACCTGAAACTCCTATAAATTCCTCTACCTTATCGTACCAAGGAGCAATATCATTATAGCTAATTGGCCACGGAATTGCGAAATTATCTTGCTTTGGTCCATTGAAATCAAATTTAGACCACCTTTGAACCTGCCTTGCCCATAAGAGAGATTTACCTCCTATTTGATAGCCTCTTATCCAGCTAAATGGTTTCTTTTGAACATAAGGATGTTCTTTGTCTTTTACAAAGAAATGTTTACTGCCTTCATAATAGTTATAGCACTTGCTTACTATAGGGTTTTCTTCTTTTTCTTCATCACTAATCCTACCTCTATGTTCGAATTGCAAAGGATGTTTTGAAGCAGTAGGGTAATGCTCCAAATGATTTACTTCTGGTCCTCTTTCAAGTAATAATGTTTGGATACCACGATCACATAGTTCTTTTGCTACCCAACTTCCAGACATTCCTCCCCCAATCACAATCGCTTGATATTTTTTCATTATTCTTGCAATTTTGAAAGTGGATAAGAACCATTGTATCTACCAGGAGCCATTTCATATGCTCGTTTGTTTCTCAGAATAAACTCACAAGTGGATAAATAAAGCTCGTTTTCTGATTTTATAGCATTAAAAAAATAAGCTAATTTATCTTTTGTCGATTGAACTTCTTCAATAGATTTATTTTCAAAATGCTTAATTGATTCTATAAATTCAAATTTTTCTTTTTCTGAGGCTTTTATCCACGTTCTATCCGTTAATTGTGTAAAGTATTCATCCCAATTTGTATAGACGGTTTGTATTAATTCTCTTTTCTTCTCATTGTATAAATCATTAATGCTTTTCATAACAAAAGGTAATAAAGTATGGTCTTTAAGAACTTCAATGTTTTGAATGGGTAAGATTATTCTGCTTATCTCATCTACCAATCTGAGGTCGTTATTTTTAAAATTTATTTGGGTTAAACCCAAATTTTTAACAGCTTTAAAAGGATCTGAACAACTGATTAGTAAACCTGAGCCTAGCGTAAATAAAAATAA
Organism: uncultured Saprospiraceae bacterium; assembly: GCA_964403985.1. Lineage (GTDB taxonomy): Bacteria > Bacteroidota > Bacteroidia > Chitinophagales > Saprospiraceae > JAHDFB01. The sequence continues at coordinate 1,227 of CAYOIL010000282.1, read as the reverse complement.
AGTTTTTGACACATCTCTTCTATTCATCTTACCTCATTAAAGTTATTGTGCCTTTGATTATTTCTTCTTTTCCTTCAGGGAATCTAACCAAAAAGAAATAGGAATATACTCCTTGAGTCGCTACTTTGCCTTTGTATTTTCCATCCCAAAATATACTTGAATCATTAGGATAGAAATCATTCGCCTCAAAGACTTTATTTCCCCAACGATCATAAATTTGAAATGTTAAAATATTTACATCACCACCGGCAATATTTGAAAAAACACCAAAATTGTCGTTTTGCCCATTATCATCTGGAGTAAATATATTTGGTATGTATATGCTATAATCAATTTGAACTCTTATTAGAATACTATCAATTTCAACACAACCATTAATATCTGTGATTTCTATTGTGAACCAAGTATCTTCATTCAACTCTTCGATTCTTGGATTAAGGCAATTAGAGCAACTTAATAATTGATTTGGAGTCCATAAAATACTTTGAATTTCAGATTCTTCGATATCAGTAATTGCATTTATAT
>CAYOIL010000282.1:0-692 GCA_964403985.1 uncultured Saprospiraceae bacterium | reverse complement strand
CCGTCACCTTTGGTTATTAATGTGTCTTTTCCCGCTTCAACTGAAAAAGGGAATGCATCTTCAACTAAGAAATTAAAGCTTGTATCACATCCAAGTAAATCTTGTACATAGACAGAATAAGCACCACTCTCAAGTTCAGAACTGTTTATTTCTTTACCATTTTCATCTGTTAACTGAAACGTGTATGGTTCTGTACCACCCATAAAAGACAATTCATTTATTTCACCTAAATCACCAAAACATTGAGGTTGAAATACATCCAGAATCACACCTATATTAGTTGAGTTGTCAAAAACTTCAATTTCTTCTTCTGAAGAACATCCATTTTCTAGATCAGTTACAGTTACTGTATAACTTCCTGAGATTGCTGTAAAGATCACTTCTTCAGTTGAAGTGAAACCATCAGGTCCATCCCAAGAAAACGATGGCTTATCAATAAAATAATTTACTACGACTGCAAGAGGCTCTTTCATACAAGCAAATGTGTAATCACTTGCATCTAAAACTGGAGAAACTGTATCTATTTCAATTTCTGTGCTGAATTCTGATGTGCAACCATTTGCATATGTTATTATGAAATCTTTGACTCCAGTAGTTAAACTTTCATATTCAAAGTCATTGATTTTATTTACATCTGAATTTGACGAAGTAAAATTGGCATCTTGAGAAGTTGAAATTGTAATAGTTGCAAA
>CAYOIL010000281.1:0-5324 GCA_964403985.1 uncultured Saprospiraceae bacterium | reverse complement strand
ATGATAGGTTAATGCTTTTTTTTATTGCCTACTTTTAATCCAATTGCGAAAAAGATATAAAAAAACCCTCGTGTTTTTCCAAAACAATAAACCACCCTTGGCACATTAAGATTTTACTTCATTGACTTGGCTATAATACAACAGTCTCATTATCATTAGTGATGAAAAGAGCAACGAAGCTTGTTAAAGATAGAGTAAGCTTATAATAATATATTGTATTAATTAGATTTTACTATTAGGTTATTGGGTTCCTATAACAGATTTCTGAAGCATCTTATCTTTTTGTTTCTAGCAAACAAATAATTTTTAATTGTGGAAATCATTTCGTAAATTATACAGGAGTTAGAACGGCCCTCTTACACACACCGTTGCAAACTCGGCTTTAACCTCTTCTACAAGTCACTTGGCTAATATCGTAGTTATGTGGTCGGGGAATAAGTTAGATTGTTTATTATTCAATAAAAATTAATTGTTATGAACACTACTTATAGAGATTATGAATTACAAGATCTACAATTACCGCATATTGATCGTTTTACAGATATTCTCATCCATGAAATTTGTGATAAGGAATTAAAGTTAATCAAAAATAAAAAATTAGCAGATCGAATTCAACGAGACTATTTAGGAATTAGCCCATATAACGTGGTTAAGGATGAACAGAATAACGACATACTTCATTTATTTGAGAATAGCGCAGGAGGAACAGTATTGGAATTAAGTGATGGATCTCCTGGATATCTAAATTTTGCTACAGCACAAAAAACAAACGAAAGACTAAATGGACCTACTTATGAACAGCAATTTGGGTTTGTTCATTTCGTTATACAAGCATTGAAAGTTAGATTTGGTAATAGAGTGATACCTTTTAAAGAGGCATTGTTTCCTGCCGACACAAGATACACTACATTAATGGCTGATTCAATTATAGGCACTTCATGTCCTCCTGGCTGGCCAGATGGAAGTATTGTAGCTTCAGTTGCCATTGAATTATTTTGTAAAGGTGGAGATATAACAGTGGATGAAATTAATTCTATTGTAATTGAAAGAAAAAATGAAGGATTATATGGGCATCATAATCCAAGAAAAATAACAGAAATACATAGACATACCATGCGATTAAGCAGAAAATAAAATTGAAAAGCCAACTTTTTTTATTCATAATATTTATTTTTTGGGTGGACTTCGCCCATTGCCAAACCTATGATATTCCTATAGAAAAAATCAACTCTTGTTATCAAGATTCTAAAGGTTTTGTATGGTTATCTTATGAGAATTTGTATCGCTTGGATGGGAACGAAATTAAAAAATATGTACATAATTCAGATAATTCAAGGGCAATACAAGAAAGTTTTATCCAAAGTAACTTTTTTGAAGATTCTTTAAGGAATATCTGGTTTTGTACCACTAATTACTTGTATCAGTATATTCGGAAAAAGGATTGTTTTGAATCCTTTCAGCTTTTAAACGAAGGCCAAGAAGAATTTGAAATTAATATAAAAGAAACCACTGGGTATCGAATAATCGATCTAGACAAACAAGGAAACTTGTGGATGCAAATTAGCGATAATGAGAGTGGACATCTTTTTAAATTTAATATTCATTCGAAACGATGGGTAGAAGAAAAAATTGAAATAAATGGCTTAGAATATGCAACAATTTTTGATACTGGAGGTGAACTAACACAAATTTATGCCTCAAAGTGGATTTATGAAGGAGTAGAGTGGATTAATGTTAAAACTAAAGAGCAAAAACTTTTACACCCCGAAGAATTTGCCATGAAATCATATAGGGAAGGGTCCCATACTTTTTTTGTTACACAAAAAGGATTTATACAAATTAACCCAGGTGGAAGTTCCAAAGCATTCACCACCCCAACTAATAATTGGATAAGATCTATCATATCAAAAGAAAATATAATTCAGTTTTTAGCTGGAGATAAACGATATGAATTTAATCCCTTAACCGAATTAATTAAAGAGATTGGACAAGAAAAAGAAGTATTAAAAGAATTTAGCCTTAAGAAAAAGGAATCGCTTACTCTTACTTCAACCGGCTTATCAAATCAAAAAATAGCCAAGCCATTTATTAACTTTGACCTTAGTGAGAAAGTGAATCATATCTTTTATAGAAATAAAAAGAAAGGACCACTATATGTAGGTGCAAATTCTGGAAGAATTTATAAGGATAATAAAACCATCGGTCAAACAGGCATATACCCCTATTTTGTCCAAGCCAAGAGTAATGTATTTATAATAAGTAATGGGGGAATTTTTAAAGAACGTATAAATAATCAAGGCATACAACAAGTAGCGGAAGGCAACTTTGTCAACCCTAAGGCTTGTTACTATGATAACATTTTACATATTTTCGATGCAAACAATTACTATCAATACGATTTAGAAAAAAATAAAATTAAGATAATTTCCAATGGTTTTTACAGAAGCATTTATTTAGCGGATAGTATCATTTATGCTCAAGGAAATAATTTTACTTATGAAATCAATCTTGTTTTAAATGAAAAGGACTCTTTTATTAATAAAAGAATTGTTACTCAAATTAATCAGACTAAGGATGGAGAATTATTGTTTGCAACAGACCTTGGATTACAAAAGCAAGGTTTAAAAAAAGGGATTCAAGAAAAATTTTTATTAAAAGATAAAACAATAAAAGGATTTAAAAGTGATAGTAATGAGGATTATTGGGTTACTACCCGAAATGAAATATTCTTATGTAAAAAAAACGGTGATGTATATAGGTTTAATAACAAAAACTATTTACCAGATGGACTTTTTTTTACAGAAGGAGCCGTTTTAGAAAATGAAACAGGACAACTTAAATTTGGGACAAACTCAGGCGTATTAACTATTATGCCAGGGAATTTACCAGAAGAAAAATATGACGTTCCTGTTTATATAAAGAGCTTTAAGGTAAATGATCATGAATGGGCAAAAGACACTTTAAATATAGAAATACAAAATGAACCAGTGCTTTTAAATTACGATGAGAACAGCCTTAAATTTCAAATTTCAACAATCGATTTTAATCCTAGCAATGTTGCCCAGTTTAAAACTTACCTAAAAGGTTATGACACAGATACTATTGAATGGGGTGATCAGTCCATCATTTCCTATCCAAACCTAAAGCCTGGAGAATATACCTTCTATTATAGCGCCACCAATTTAATGGGCGTTAAAAGACCCCAATTCGAAAAATTAGAAATAATAATAAATCCTCCCTTTTGGCAAACATTGTGGTTTAAAACTTTATTCACAATAGGAATATTATTTCTCATTGGAGTTATTATATATAACGTTATCAAAACCAAACTCCGCAAACAACAATTCATCTTCGAAAAACAAGAGCTAATCCTTAAAAACCAACTTCAACTGCAAGAAGAGCGAAACCGAATTGCTGATGAATTACATGATGAACTTGGCGGAAAATTATCTACCATAAAGTTCGCGGGAAAGCGAGTACAGCGCGCCAACACCATTGAGGAGGTAAAGTCCATCAACCAACGCGTTTCAGAGATATCCACTGAGTTGATTGAAAGCATGCGTTCCATCATTTGGGCAATGGACTCTCAAAATGATAATTTGAATAGTTTGTTTGCAGCGATCCGACAATATGCAAAGACCTTGGCAAGAGATAATGACCTGAACATAAAAGTAAACTTCCCAGAAATAGAAAAAGAGGTAACGGTTAAAGGCCAGACTAGACACCATTTGTTTTTGGTGGTTAAAGAATTACTGAACAACATATTAAAACACAGCAATGCAGATCGCATTTCATTGAGTGCAGAAATTAAAGAGGAGAAGCTAAACTTTGAGCTTATAGAAAATGGTCAAGGATATAACAATGACCCTAATTTGAGCAATGGTAAGGGAATGAAAACAATTCGCAAACGAATGAAGACCTTGAATGGGAAAATTCATTTTGAACAAAATGGGCAAATAAGAACTAACTTAGAAATACCAAGGATAGCAGGGAATTTGAAGGCTTGACTTCTATAAACTAAAGTACTATTGCAAAACTAAAATTTCCTCCCCATCTTTATAATAACAAAAAGCAAAACAATTGAAAACCTACAAAATTGCAATTGTCGAAGATGACCCAGAATTTAGACAATGGGTATTGGAAGAGATCGAGCATTCCGAAAAGTTTGAATGTGTTGCTAATTTTGAAACGGGGGATGAAGCACTAAAACAAATTCCAAGCTTGGAATTAGACGCCATAATTATGGATCTAGGATTGGATACCTCAAGCATGGACGGAATAGAAACCATGCTTCGATTAAAACTGAATGCGCCAAACATGAAGTTTATGGTGATTACCAGCTTTAGTCATGATGAGAAAATCTTTGAAGCATTGAGAGTAGGCGCTGGCGCATATTTATTAAAAGACGATATCCCAGACAAACTGATTGATGTCTTAACCGACTTTGTGAATGATGGATCACCAATGACCCCATCCATTGCACAAAAACTGGTGAGAAGTTTTCACAAGCCGGTGAACGATCTTTCACAAATTCAAGAACTAAGTCCGAGGGAGGTTCAAATATTAGATTTGATCTCAAAAGGATTTTTAAACAAAGAAATTAATGACCAACTGGGAATCTCTGTAAACACCGTTAAGGTGACGACCTATAAAATCTACAAAAAATTACAAGTGAATAACCGAGTAGAGGCAGTAAAAAAGTATTTAAACCTACACTAATATTTTAAACAAGGCTGGAATGAAATAACGATTCGTCGATAAGGATTTCTATGCACAAACGGCTTATTATGATTCAGGCAGCTCAACAACATGAAGCAAGCAAATTGCTTCCTAGAATTTCTTTGCAAAAAGCAAAAAAAGAAACACCAAGTAATAACCTCAATACGAAAGTGATCCTTCCAACTTCAGATGGCAGTATTGCTATTAAGGTGGAGGAGATCTCTTTCTTTAAGTCCAACGACATGTACTGTTTTCTGTACACCATTTATGGAGAACGATTCTTTATTACGCGCTCCTTAAAATGGACAAGTACAAAAATTGAGCATCCATTATTTCAGCGTATCCATAAATCTTACTTGATCAATACTTACAATATTTTTCAATACTTAAAAGCAGATGGAGGTCAGTTGCAAATGGAATGTAAAAGCTTAATTCCAATTGCTCGTAGCAAGCGACCCATGCTTACGCAATGGACGCAACCATAAATGAAGGCTACTTATTATTAAAAATTAAAAATATAAATCATGAAACGCTTACCAACATTATGTTTCTTTTTAACATTACCATTTTTCATTATTGCACAACAAATTATAACCGTAGATAAT
>CAYOIL010000280.1:1102-5352 GCA_964403985.1 uncultured Saprospiraceae bacterium | reverse complement strand
CCTATGTACTGTAACTACTAATGTACCGCAAGGAGCATTATCTGATGGTAAGCACTTTATCGTATTAGAGGAATTCTACAAATTGACTGAGGTAGATGAAGAAGTGACTAAAGCAGTTAACTTCCTTAATGACCCGGCGTTCTATCCATCTTATAATGTACCAAAGATGCTGGCTCATCTCACAATGTTGGAAGGTGCGAGTAAGTTAGTAGAAACTCCTAGAACTAAAGTAGATGACTTGCATGAAGAGAGAGCTAAGTTACTTGAAGCTAGGTTTGCCGCAACCAATGACTCAATTAAGAATGCATATACTACACAGATTAAGGTCTTGAATGACGTTATTGCTGGATTACGTAATGGATACAAAAAGAGAACTGTAGTACCAACCAAGCGTATTAGGGATTTCAAAGCTTCTCTTGAAACATGGGCTAGTAACAAGAACCAATTTGGTACTACAAGGAAGGTATCTAATAGAGCCATCAATGCCGATAGAGTAGACCTTAATGAGTACTACGAGACTCTACGTACTGCAGAAGGTATGAAAGGGTATTGCCCAATTATGATGGATGATGATCTTGGTTTAGCTGTACCCGTAGTAGCAGTTGCTTCAGACTACCCTAATGGTAAGATTACTCCCGATACACTTCCGCCTACTTATGCCAATGAGATGATTGCTACCGATCACTTTATTCGTAATGGACTTAGTGCTCATGCTGCTTACGTGAAAGATGGCCAGAAGAACATATTGGATTGTACAACTAGACTAATGAGTATTGAATTCTTGCAAACTGCTGCTGGGTCAGATGGCTATTTCAAAGACCCCTTTAATCCAGATCAATACATCATCGGGTATGTTCCTCTATCAACCAGCTATGAAGTGATTCTCACTTGTATGGGAAAGATCTTTGGTACTTGTACTAAGATCCCAAATCTCATTCGTATGTTCTTAGGTTTATTGCTCAAGCAAAGTCGTATGGAGATGTACTCTGAGTATAGAGCTGATCTTGAACGCTATCTTAAACCTATGTTTGCTAGCTTGACTACTTATGTGAACTTTAGAGAAGAAGGTGATGAACTTATTAAGACTGAAGTTGCATGCCGACAAGTAGCTAATTACAGTAAGGAGCAGTTTGTTGAGTATCTTATCCAAACCGAAGCAGAAGAGTTCTACATGCACCGACTACTATTAGAATTGTTTGGACTAACCATGCCGCATGAAGATGCTTATAGGTTCCATTATGATGAACTTATCCACTTCCGTAATCAGATTAGAGCTACTTATAAGAAGCTAGCAGATAAGAAAGACGCTCTAGGTACTTTGTTTAAGTGGTGTAGAAAAAGAGATGGAGTTGTATCTAGACTATTTATGGCAGTCTTTGGTAACTCCGAAGATCCAATTCCAACTTACCATAATGTCTATATGACTTCACATGAAGCTTTGTGTAGAAGACTTTATGCTGACTTTGAACAAAGTAAGTTTGGCACCATCAATGAAGAAATTGCTAAGTTGGATGAAGAGTTTAAGACTAGACCACATTATGTGATTCAGCCTATTAAGCCAACTAATCCGTACAAGCCTATGTCTAACTATACTAGTTGCGAATGCGGATGTGGTAGTAGCAGATCTAGTAACTGTAGGTGGTATAAAGAAAGTCTATACTCATGCGACTACTGTTCTCATGTAGAAGATAACGTTAAGCGAAGTGACTATTCATCCGATGTCCAATACAATATTGCTAGATATAACTGCCTATCTAAGCATCTTAAGGATGTATACTCTGTACCAGAAGGTACTGGGTATATGTTCATTCATACCAATCATGCTAGACAAACTGCTAGATATGTAACATTAGACTGTAGAGGTATGTCTTTAGAGGAACAAGCACAAGAAGTACTTACTAGACAAAAAAGGAAGTATGGTAAGTACAGGCTTGTAACCTATACTAGGAACAATGCTGAGTTCATAGTAAACGCACTTGTATCATTCAGACAGTAATAGGTATATTGGTAGAACGATAAACACTCTTCTTTTTCCAGTAAACTCGAGCAATAGTATCTTCCAATACCTGTACCATTTGTTCGCGAACAGAATTCCTCAACCGTTTATCGGTAGCTATCTTTAGTGCACGATTTAGTTCTGGAATAGTGTGCTTATCTTTGTTGGAAGGGTTCAGCAATGCTAGTAAGTTATCTAATTTGTCATGTTCTACGGCTATATCCAGAGCAGTTTGTTTATCTCCGTTAAGAATATGTACCGATGCTCCGTTATTAATAAGTGTTTTTATGCAATCTGCATCATCATCTTCGGCTGCTATCATTAATGCGGTACGGCCATATCTATTTTGATGATCTATATCGGCACCATGATCCAGTAGAATTTGTATGCATTCACTATCCACATCTGCTGCTTCATGTATTGGACTTTGTTCATAAGGCTCACGGCTCTGAACGAGTGCACCGTTGTTAAGCAAAAGTAATGCGACGTCAATGTGTCTGAAGCTAATTGATATACTTAATACTCCACATGGCCGGTCATGATGAGGAGCATCAATATTAGCACCATAATCTATCAATAGTTGAGCACATTTGATACTGCCACGTGAAGCAGTAATCTGCAACGCACTTACCTTACTATGCAATTTTTCAATGTCCATATCTGCATTCTTTTCAAGCATGGACCTAACACCATTAACGTCATCTTTTTTGAGATACTCATATAGTTCTTCTGTTAGTTTTTCACTTAATGGCATGATTGATTTTAGGCTACTAAAATCATATTTATAATACATATGGATAAAGATCTTAACCTACGAGACTATATACGTTTTACAATACCAATTGGTATGGCGATATCAGTGAAAGATCCTAATCTCACTTATGTTGAATATACCAAGGCAGAGCTGGAAGCTATGGCTAATAAATTTGATTAAGATATGGTTTGTATACTGATTCACTCATGAACTACTTTGCCGTACTTACCCTAATTGCCTGCTTTGCCCAAATGACCAGTGCTAAAACTGTTAAGACTGTTACTCTCAATCAAGGACTATATGTCTTCTACTGTGTACTTATCGCTATTGGTGGGTTATGCACTCTTGCTACTCTATTCATATGCTTAGGTGTATTCTTGACGTGTTGTGGTGGTGTTTGCCTTAAGACTGGTTTATGCAAGAATATGTGCAAATGTGTATGTAGATCATGCAAAAAAGACGCTGCTGAGATATACGAAGAAGTCTAACTCATGATTCTTTTCTTGTCATATGGACATAAAGTTGATTTTGTAGACTCTATGTAACCACTATGAAGTGTACTATCTTACTCATTCTGCTTATTGGACTAGCTTGTGCCGATGAACCTAGGTATAAGACTATTACTATGAAGCAAGGCTGGTATATCACTTGCTGTATATTAATTGGATTAGGATCTATAATGGTACTGGCTATTGCTCTTTCATGCGCCTGTAGTGTAATAGGTAGCTGTTGCTGCTGTTTCTTTAAATGCTGTACGATTAATATGATAGGTTTATCTGAAAAAGATGCCTATACTTTGTATGAGCAGTCATAGATTGCAAGTTCTTTTTGAGAAAATACCAGAAAAACACATCAACATATATACCGGAGTATATACATTGAAGGTCTTTTTAGGGTTTGTTAGGAAGAGGATCTATAGGGAACGCAACTTCAGGTTTAGTTATGAATTATTGTAATGATAATACTCTCGCAGGTGCGATTGTACCACCAACTGCATCATTAACACTTTCAGCAATAAATTGCATCATTCGTCAGGTGAGTTTGGACTTAAGGCCCGCACATAATCCGTCAGAAAATCGGATATTTATCCAACAAGTATCAATTCAACAACGATTTACGCTATTTCATAACAGGGTCATTTATACACTGAGTTTCAGTAAGTTACGTGTGTAACGAACTTATGTCTTGCGACACCTACTATTTAAGGGTAGGAGATCAGTAAACAACCAGAGCTGTACCACATGTGAATGAACACATGCTTAGTAGTACAACTACTGATAAAGACCTTAAAAATCAATTTTATGCAAGTATAGCTGTATAGCCTCTTTTTGGTCAAAATACCACGGTATTGCGATTTGCTGATAAAAGCTTTTTTGATTACCTCATATTCTAACACACCCGGCACTATGTATAAACAGATTCAGAAATACACTGAGCATCTGGAACAAACTGTACCATTCTACAAACTAAACCACCCGTGGGGGGATCCAACGCTCTGCT
>CAYOIL010000280.1:0-1061 GCA_964403985.1 uncultured Saprospiraceae bacterium | reverse complement strand
GGATAAAGTATCTAATAATGTGTTTGATATATTACATCAGGCAATTGTTGTCATAGACTTAGTACAAACCTATGGTGGGAAGAATCCAATAGATGACGAAGATGCTATATTAGACCCTAAAACACTTACTGTTGAAGATGAAAGCGTTATAAATTTTATAATTATATATGCTAAACAGTACCAGGATTACTATAGTGAAGACATTGTTGGTCATTTAGTCAAATTAGGGTATTGCGAATATACTGACTTATTTGCATGGAAATATATATTTACCAATAATGAACTTACAACTATTCCCAAATGCGTTTATGAAGCATTGACTGAACCGATAAAGGCACTTCCTATGAAAGTATATGAGCCTACTAAAGAGGACATAGCTCTATATAAAGATTTGTGTGGATCTCGCATCTGCGTACAACACAACGACTACACCAGAATCGTGAATAATTTTCCAGACTATGTACCTAGCGCCGATACCGTTATGTATGTATATTCATCTGTGCTGAGTATATACCTGTTAGGCATAACCTATGAGCAATGCTATGAGATCATAGATAAAATATACTTTATGATCAGGTGTATACCTGGAGGTTATTCATCCTATGATGAAGATGAGTACATGAAAGTGATCAATACTTTAAAACACCATGCTGATTTCATGATATATTATGAACATTTAGCAGAACGTAGGGAACAGATTATAGGTAAGAAGCATCAAAAAAGACCTATCATCTAGACTAGATAATACTAAGAGAGTATCTTTTTTTGATTAATCAGCTATATATATTCTAATATGCCTGAACCTAGCAGCAACAGACTTGGTCATAAGATAATCGATTATATGTTCGAGTACTACCTTACTTCGGCCATAATGATTATGACGCCGACTTTATTCAATGCTTTGGATGAAGAGTATCAACCTGGACTTATGACACTCATGCTATACATTACTTTAATGTTCAATCTAATTGTCAAAGGAATTATCATACACTGTGATGTTAATGAATGGTCAAAACGTACTTCATCTAAGGCTACCATACTAATGTATCACCTATTCAATT
>CAYOIL010000279.1:0-5413 GCA_964403985.1 uncultured Saprospiraceae bacterium | reverse complement strand
AAAAAGTCGGCTGACTTTTTGCTAATTAATTATAACTTTGCACCATGAATAAAGTAGACAAAAGAGCTCTTAAAGAATCGAATATCATTGATGTTGCAGAAAAAGTATTCTCTAAACATGGGTATGAAAATACTAAAATGGAGGATATTGCTGCAGTATTAGGTATCAGTAAGGGAACAATCTATTTCTATTTTAATTCCAAGGAAAATCTATACATGGCTATTACGTATAGGGCTTATCAGCAATTGATTGAATTGTTTCATGAAACAATTCAACAAGCTAATGGTCTAAACGGTCTTGAAACTGTAATGAATATTATGAGATCTTTTATGGATTTTTCCGAACAACATTATATATACGGTGAAGCCATGTTAAATTACTATTCTTTTGTTAGACAAACTGGTCAAGGATTGGAGATTAATAAGTTAACTGAAGGAATGAAAGATAGTATCTACTATCAGAAAGTGATGGAAATTCAAAGTACTCCTATAGAAATAACAGTAAAAGAAATAAAAAGAGGAATCGAAGATGGTAGTATTCGCAATGCTGCTAAACCTCAAATGATCTATTTGAATGCTTGGGCACTTGTTATTGGTTATATGAAATTGAATGATACCACAGTCACTAATAAGTCTACTATTATGAAAATTAAAGTAGAAGACTGGAAAGAGTATATTTTAGAAGATGCTAGAAATATGATAAAAAATTGATGTAAAAAACAGTTTTTATATGTAAAAATGTTATTTTTTGCAATAATAGCGGGGTTTTCCTTATAAATTCGAAATATTTTAATACTTTAAGGTTATTATTTAAAAGTCTTGTTGATGTCGAGGAAGAAGCTGTTGTGATTTGCTTTTATTTACGGTGTCATATTCACCCATTCAAGTACCTAACTGCATGCTTACTCTACACAATAAGTTATAAAACTATATTGTATGAGATTTATGTCTATAGTGTTTTTTGTACTATGGCTGATTCTAGGATGGTGGATGCATTCCACCACGATGGATTGCTGTAAAGACAAATCAGGCACTACACAAACTGAAGAGACCTCTTCGGTGGATTCTAAAGTAACCGATGCCGTCGTTACAAAAGCTTCAGGCCCTATTCTTTTTGATTATAAGAGCAACAAAGCTCAGTTAGGCGATAATTGGGATTCTTTTAAGTCAGATTGGATGTCACGTATGAAAGATGATGACAAAATGGAAATTATTGGCTATTACACAGCTGATGAAACTACTCCTTCTGGGTTTAATAACATGGGAGAAGCGAGAGCTAATGCCGCCAGAATTGCTATGGGTTTAGAAGAAGAACAAGCTATCCTTAAAGGAGTATTGTCAGATTCTAAAGTAAATAAAACCGATCGTTTTAAAGGTGTTGACTTTAAAGTTGTTTCAGGAAAACCTGCATCAATTGAAGAAACAGTTGACGATAAAACAATAATTAGATTCCCTTATAATTCTACTAATAAATTAAGTGATTCTGCAGTAGAAGATTATCTAGATAAAGTAGCAGATAGAGTTAAAAAATCAGGCGAAAGAGTAAGACTTACTGGTCATACAGATTCTGATGGAAGATCTGAATATAATCTTTCTCTTGGTAAACAAAGAGCGGATATAATTAAGCAATACCTTGTAAGAAAAGGTGTTAGTTCTAGTAAGATTATAACCTCGTCAAAAGGTGAAACTAAACCAATTGCATCAAACTCTACTAATTCTGGGAAAGCAGAAAATAGAAGAACTGAACTTAAAATTATAAAATAAATAAAACAAAACACAATGATATATATAATAGATTTTTGCGGATTACCTTGGTGTATGTTGCCATGGTTCCTATCAGGATTCCTAGGCTTTTTAATGGGCTATTACTGGATGAGAAAGTGGATGACTAAGTTTAATGAGATGGAAGGAAAGTATAATGGTTTAGTAAAGAAACACACTCAATTAGAGTCTGACTTTGCAGCTTGTAAAAGTGCTAGAGCTACCTTAGAAGGTGATTTGGCTACTGCACAAGGTGTTACTAAAGAAGCTCAAGCTAGTCTTTCTCAAACACAAGCAGATCTTGACGCTTGTATGAAGCGAAATGCAGATAAGCCAAAAGGTGACTTAGGAAATGTTGCTTCTGGTTTTGCTGCTGGAGCAGTTGCAAGTAACTTAACTCCAGAGGCACCAAAAGCTCCAGAGGCACCAAAAGCTCCAGAAACACCAGCTCCGAGCAAACCAACTGGTGCTTATGCAGGACTTAAATCAAATAATCTTCAGATAATTGAAGGAATTGGTCCAAAAATGGAATCTGTACTTCACGATGCTGGAGTAAATTCTTGGGCAAGTTTAGCATCAAAGTCGCATGAAGAGTTAAGAGGTATTTTAGATTCTCATGGTGATAAGTATAAAATCATTAATCCTTCGACATGGGCAGAACAAGCTGGATTAGCAGCAAAAGGAGATTGGGAAGGCCTCATAGCTTTACAAAAAGAAATTGATGGAGCTGCTGGAACAACAAGCAAAGGTTCTGATTCTAAGCTTGAAAAGTTAATTGGTAAAACTCAAAAAGCTGGATTTTCTAAGTACAAGAATAATGACTTGAAAATAGTTGAAGGAATAGGACCAAAAATTGCTGGCTTATTAAATGATGCTGGAATTACTACATGGGCTGGACTTGCTGATACGCCAATCAGTAAAATCCAAGAAGTCCTTGATAATGCAGGTTCAAGATATAAACTAGCAAAGCCAGGTTCTTGGCCACAACAAGCTGGATTAGCAGCAACTGGAAAGTGGGAAGAGCTAAGAAAACTCCAAGATGAACTCGATGGAGGTAAATAATCTGATCAAAATTTAGATCAATTGCAAAGGGGCTCACTATCTAATAAGTAGTGTAGCCCCTTTTTTTATCATTTAATTTATTCTTCAGCTTCTTTTAGTTTTATTATAAAATATTCAACACTTTTGTACCACAATTCTATTTATGAATAAGATACAATCCATGTTTAAAATGAAATGCCCTCGGTGCAGACAAGCCGATCTTTTCATAAAACCATTCAATTTTTCAAAGCCTCTAGCAATGCACAAAAGATGTTCTTCTTGTGACCAAAATTTTGAACCTGAACCAGGTTATTATTTTGGAGCTATGTTCATTTCCTATATTTGGTCTGGATGGTTGTGTTTATTTATTGCTGGATTCACCATCATGTTACTAGATTGGTCAATCAATGCCGCTTTAGGAGCTATAATAGGATTGTATATCGTTTCATATTTTTGGGTAATGAGAATATCAAGGTCAATGTATATTCATTTTGATATTCCATTCAATAAGAAATATAATTAATTTTACTTTTCCTAAACATTTTATTTCTTTTCTAGTTTAACCTTCTATATTTGTACTTATGAATAACAATACAATACATTTTCATCATCACCATACTGCAACGCAACAGCGGGTAGGTTGATAATGTATTGATATAAGATATATTTTTTAAGCTCGCTATATGTGGGCTTTTTTTATGTCTTCATATGGCGATTAATTTAATTTTATGATTAAAATCGCAATCCAAAAATCAGGAAGACTCTATGAGGATTCTATTCAATTATTAAAAGAATGTGGATTATCTATTGATAACGGAAAAGGACAGCTAAAAGCTAAAGTTCGAAATTTTCCCGCTGAAATTCTTTACCTACGAAATTCTGATATCCCTTTCTATGTGCAGAATGGAGTCGCTGATCTAGCCATTCTAGGGAATAATGTTGTAATCGAAAAACAAGCAAAAATTGAGAACTTAATTGAACTTGGTTTCTCAAAATGTAGATTGTCAATAGCTACACCCAAAACCACAGCCTATAATTCTATTATGGATCTTCAAGGGAGTAGAATTGCTACTTCTTATCCAGCTACGCTGAAAAGGTATCTACTAGAAAAACAGATCAAAGCTGATATTCATATTATTAATGGCTCAGTTGAAATCGCACCAAATATTGGGCTTGCAGACGCGATTTGTGATATTGTAAGTTCAGGAAGTACATTGTTCAAAAATAATTTGATTGAACAAGAAATTATTCTCAATTCACAAGCTTGCCTTTATGCTAATGCGAAATCTTTAGCTGATAAGTCAGACATCATTAACAAACTTTCTTTTCGTATTGAAAGTGTTATTCGAGCACGTAAATTCAATTATATTTTATTCAATATTCCTAATGAAAAAATAAATATCGCTAGCTCTATCTTACCCGGTTTGAAAAGCCCCACGATTGTTCCATTAGTAGAAGAAAATTGGAGTTCAATGCACAGTGTTATTGCTAAAAACGAATCCTGGGAGATTATTGATGAGTTAAAAAAAGTAGGAGCTCAAGGCATCCTTATTTCTAAGGTATCTAAAATTGTCATCTGATGAAAATAGTAAAAAATCCGGCTCGATCTGCTTATAAAGATTTGTGCCAAAGACCTTCGAAAGATTCTTCTGATATGAATGAAATAATTCAATCTGTATTTGAATCTATTGAAAAGAAAGGGGATGAAGGGGTAAAGGAACTTACCTTTAAATATGATAATGTTTTACTTGATGATTTTATAGTTAAGCAAGAAACGTTGGATAGGGCTTTCGCCCAAATGGATGAGAATCTTATCCATTCCATAGAAATTGCCTATGAAAATATTTTTAAATTTCATAAAGCCCAGGTTAAGGAGTCACTCAATATCACAATATCCGAAGGAATTGAACTTGGTCAACAAACAGTGGGCATTCAACGTGTAGGGATTTATATTCCTGGAGGAACGGCTCCTTTATTATCTACAATCTTAATGCTTGCCATTCCTGCTAAAATTGCAGAATGTAAAGAGATCGTTTTATGTTCACCTCCTACGTTCAATGGTGAAATTCATCCCAGTATTTTGGCTACAGCCAAAATGTGTGGCATTTCAGAAGTCTATGCATGTGGTGGAGCACAAGCTATAGCCGCAATGTCAATAGGAACTGAATCTATTCAAAAAGTGATGAAAGTTTTTGGACCCGGAAATCAATTTGTTACTGCCGCTAAAGAATATGCAATGAATTATGGTGTAGCAATGGATCTGCCTGCTGGACCTAGTGAATTACTAGTGTTTGCAGACTCAACTTGTATTCCAGCATTTGTAGCGGTAGATTTACTTTCACAAGCTGAACATGGAATTGATTCTCAAGTCGTTGTAGTATCTACATCTGAAGAGGTTATAAAGCGTATCAATGAAGAGGTTTTGGATCAAGTCCAAAAACTACCCAGACGAAATATTGCGCTTCAAGCATTAGAAAACAGTAGAGGAATAGTGTTAGAAAATACAGATAAAGCCTTCGAATTTATAAATGAATATGCTCCTGAACATTTAATAATTGCAAGTGAAAAACCTAAAAAATATCTAACCTCTGTTCAAAATGCAGGTAGTATAT